>JADFOM010000027.1 GCA_022562835.1 Acidobacteriota bacterium
CTGGTCTCCAAGGCGCACCCCGACGTCGGTGGCTGCAGTGATGTTGCCGCGGGCAGGATCAAGGAGTTGACGGAGGCGAAGCGGCTCCTAGTTACGGGCTCGATGCAGCGGTCGTGATGGCTCCTACGGGAATTATCCTGACCCACGGGGCCGGTGGGGGAGCCGACCATCACACGCTGTTGGCGCTTGAATCCGAGCTTGATGTGCCGGTTAGATTGTTGACCTTCCCCTATCGGGCCGAAGGCCGACGCGCACCTGACCGATCAAACAAACTACTTCCCTTCATCGTGGAGCAGGCCGAACGCTTTGCAACAGAGTTGGGTGTGGGGCCCGACCGGATCGTGCTGGGCGGACGTTCGATGGGCGGGCGTATGTGTTCGATGGCCGTAGCCGAGGGCCTCGGTTGTGCCGGTCTGGTGCTGCTGAGCTATCCGCTACATCCTTCGGGCAAGCCCGACAAGTTGCGGGTAGAACACTTCGGGGAACTCGCCGTGCCGGTGTTGTTCGTCTCCGGCGACCGCGACCCGCTCGGTAAGCCCGCTGAGTTCGCGCAGCACGTCGGTGAGATCGAGGGTGACGTTACACAGTGTTGGCTCGAGCGCGAGGCGCACGAGCCAAAGCGGTCAGACGAGCTGATCGTGCAGACCGTCTCGAGCTGGCTGTCCTCCCTTTGAATGTTTTTCTGACCCGTGGGATGCCGAAAAGGGCGCTCAAAGGGTCAGAAAAACAGAAGTCAGGCGCCGATCTCGACTGGGGTGCCGAGTGGGAGGAAGCCGGCGAGGTGCCTGATGGCGTCGTTCGCGAGTCGCACACATCCGCTCGATACCGCTTTGCCGATCGAGTCTGGGTCGTTCGTCCCATGAAGGCCGAGCTGACCTTGCCCACCGTTGAAGCTCTCGAAGGTTTCCGAAAAACCTGACAGCCCATATGCGAAAGGTCCGTACGGCGAATTCGCCTTGAGGGGCACGATCAGCTCGGTGAGATAGTAGAGACCTCCCGGCGTCGGTGCGTTGTCTCGTGCCACGCCGACGGTTGTCTGAAAGATCGACTCGCCGCGGTGGAACACCTCCAGCTCGAATTCGTCGAGTGTCACCTCGATGCGGTATTGGTGATAGCTCATCGTGACGTCATCCTTCCTCACCCAGCCGGTTGTTCCGTTGGGACGTACGGGAAGGAGCACCTTGACCCACTCATCGGTGTCGAAGATGACTAGGAACACCAACGGTCCGCCAACCGCCGTCGGGTTCTGCATCGTGAGCGACGGCTGCTCGTCGGTTCGTTGCTCGTACACCTCGAGTTCATCGACTTCGGCGGTCGCGACCCACGACAGGTCGACCGCGGTGTCGAGATCCTCAGGCGCTGAGGGTCCACCATCGCTCATCGTCTGTGCGACGTCTGACTGTACGGTCCCGGTGGCGAGTGATGGCCGGTCGTTTCCGCAGGCCGCAACGAGCAGCAAGAGCCCAAGCCACGCGAGACTGTGAAGATGTCGATGCACAGGGGGTGACCATACCGTCGGGCGGCGCCGCTCTCAGCGCGGGTTGAGTTCCTCGAGCGTCTTGCCGCTGGTCTCTGGTAGCCACGCGAGCACGATTATCGCGACCAGTGCCGGTGCGATACACATCACCCCGAAGGCGGCGCCGAGACTGCCGATCGAATCGGACAGCCAACCGACCAGAACCAGGCCGGTAGCCGAGCCGACGACGGCCACCATGCGGATATAACCGTTCGCAGAGGAGCGAACGGCCGTGCCGAACATCTCCGGTCCGTAGACGCCGAGCGCCGGTATCACGAGTGCGCCGACCATGGTGCCCAGTAACGAGAACGTCCACAACAACGACCCGGTCGAGGAGTACGCCAGAGCCGTAAAGAGGGCGCCACCGACGGCACCGACCGCAGCGAGAGTACGACGGCCACGAAAGTCGGACCAGAGCGCTCCGATGAAGATCGCGAGTCCGGCCGGAGTTGTGGTCGTGAGCGTGAACAGGGTGATCATCGATCCTGAGAACCCTCGCTCGTCGCGAAGGAACTCGTTTTGGAACTGTGAAGCTGGGGTGGAGAAGGCGGCCAACAGAAAACCGATCGAGCCGAGCAGGATCAATCGGTTGCGACCGATGTGCTCGACCTGGCGGGTGGCCTGAGCCTGACGGAACCGACGTGTCTCTGGGAGTCGGCGCCAGATGGGTCGAAGAAATGGAAGCGCCAGCGCCGGCAGCAGGTAGAGCACACGCCAACCCTTTTCTCCGAAATCAGCGACGGGTAGAACCCATACGGCCATGCCGGCGCCGAGCGCGGCGCTCAACACGATGACGCTTAGTCCATAGGCACGGCTGCGAGAAGGGAGCTCCTCGCAAGCGATCACGATAAGGAGCAGCCCCAATGCGGTCGTGAATCCGCGGGCACCGGCCTGGCTCACTCCCAGCCATATCATGTCGGGCGAGAACGCACCGACGAACGTCAATAGCACTCCTCCAATCGCGCTCCATCTCAATATGGCGCGTCGTCCGAATCGGTCGGCGAGCGACATGAGGAGCACGGCGATCAGCACACCGATTCGGACCGAGGCCAACACAATGCCCTGGCCACGATCTGACGTCCCGAACTCATCGGCGGAAAAGGTCATGGTCTGGGTGATGACCGTCCCTAGGTATCCGTCGAGAAGCGACAGTGTGCACAAGAGGCCGAGGATGCGCACCGACCGCGCTTCGAGGCGGTCAGCCGGCGCCCACCATGGCTGGGTCGGGGAGGCGCCCGCCTTTAGAGCCCGGGCGACAGGTATTCGAAACAGCGGCTTCCAGATGCCTGCAGGCAGCGTGTACTCGAAGCGTTCGACGACCTGCTGAGTATCTGGCTGGCCCTGTCCGCCCACGTCTGCGGAGAGGACCTCGATCGTGCGCCGATACTGCTCGAGCGGCCCGTCGGTGGCGACGAATGCGTCGGGTCCATCGGCGCGTTCGGCTATCAGATCGTCGCGACAGAGCCGGAGTTCGGCCAGCTCGCTATCGTCGAGGATTTTTGTGTGTTCGAAACGCGGCAAAGGGGCTCCGTGTCGACGGTGTGCGGACCGACCATACTGAGCAGATGCCGTCAGCCCCTACCGAATCAGCACTTGTTGTTCGGCCGAACGGACCGCTCAAAGGCTCAGTCCCTATCAGCGGCGCGAAGAACTCGGTGCTCAAGTTGATGGCTGCGGCCCTTCTGGCACCAGGTACCCACACCGTCCACAATGTTCCCGACATCACCGATGTAGCGGTGATGTCCCAGCTTCTCGATCACATGGGCGTAGTTGTGCGCCGTGAAGGCTCGACGCTCACGTTGATCGTTGGCGAGGAGCTGATCGCTGAAGCTCCATACGAACTCGTCGCGAAGATGCGAGCATCGATCGCCGTCCTTGGCCCGTTGCTGGCCCGCTGTGGTACCGCAAGCGTCGCGATGCCGGGCGGCGATGACTTCGGTCCCCGTCCAATCGATATGCATCTGCGCGGGCTCGAGTTACTCGGTGCCGAGTTCACATCCTCTCGCGGGATAATAGAGGGACGCTGCGATGGACTGCTCGGTGCCAACATCGTGCTGGAGTTCCCTAGCGTCGGAGCAACCGAGAATCTGTTGATGGCGGCCGTGCGCGCGAAAGGCGAGACGACGATCGACAACGCAGCGCGTGAACCCGAGATCGTCGACTTGGCGGCGTTTCTTTCCCAAATGGGTGCACAGGTCACGGGCGCAGGTTCTTCGACGATCAGCGTCGAGGGCACCGAGCGGCTTAGTCCCGCTGAGTTCACCGTCATGCCCGACCGCATCGAAGCAGCTACGTTTCTCGCCGCGACCGGTGTTGCTGGGGGTGAGGTTACGTTGACCGGAGCCCGTCCCGACCATCTCGATCTTCTCTGTCAGAAGTTCGGTGACATGGGAATCAAGACATCGCCGGATCCCGATGGTCTCTGGGTGTTCATGAATGAGCGACTGCACTCGGTCGACGTGTCGACGTTGCCTTACCCGGGGATCGCAACCGATTTCAAGCCCTTGATCGTGGCCATGCTCACCGTCGGCGATGATGTAGGCATCGTCACCGAGAACCTCTTTACCGGACGTTTCCGCTACATCGACGAGCTGATCCGGATGGGTGCGGACATCCGCACGGAGGGACACCATGCGGTTGTGCGTGGGGTCGATCGCCTATCGGGTGCGCCGGTGCGAGCCCATGACATTCGTGCGGGCGCTGCGTTGGTGGTTGCGGCGCTCGGCGCGGAGGGAGAGACGACGATCGTAGGAGCTGAACATCTCGACCGTGGTTATGAACGTTTTGTCGACAAACTCGTCGCGCTGGGCGCAGATATCGAGCGGGTATCAGTCTAATTCTGAGGGCTTTTGTTCGGTCCGCTGTTCGGGATGCGCGGCCCTGTGGTTGGCCAGCCACAGCAGCAATGCAACCAAAACAATTGGTATGGCCACGAAGAGAACCTCGTCCCAACCGCCTTGGTGGGCAAAAACGTGAACCATGAGGTCACGATATCGGCGATTTCAGGGCACAATGGGGTCGTGGAGACCACGGCGTTTGTCGAGAAGATCGAGTCGGTCATAGAGGTGATTCGCCCGATCATCCAGCAGGATGACGGCGATATTGCGCTGCGCGGTGTCGATGAGGGGACAGGCGTGGTGCGGGTTGAGCTGTTTGGTGCGTGCATTACCTGCCCGGCGTCCGCGCAGACCCTCAAGGCGGGCGTCGAACGCATTCTCATAGACCGGGTCGACGGTGTCACCGAGGTCGTGAATGTCAACGACCTCGTAGACGACGGAACCGCAGTCTCTCTGTAGCCGAACCGATGGTCTCAAGCTCACAAGCGTGTTATCGACATCCCGATCAACCAGCGGGTGTGATCTGTCAGCGCTGTGATCGTCCGATTTGTCCGAGTTGCATGAACCAGGCATCGGTCGGCTTCCACTGCCCGGAATGCTTCCGCGAGGGGCGCCAGAAGGTTCGGACGATGTCGAGCCTCGCTCCAAGGCCGATCGTCACGTACGTGATGATTGCAATGAACGTCGCAGTATTTGTGGCGGGTCTCGCAATGGGCTCAGGCGTCGGCCAAAACAGCAGCGATCTGATACAGAACGGAGCGCTGTCCGGTCCGCACGTCGAGGTGCTCGGCGAGTGGTGGAGGGTCTTCACCGCCGGATTCCTTCACGTCGGCATATTCCATCTCGGTCTGAACATGTTCGCTCTATACGTATTGGGAAGGGTGGTTGAACCGGCGCTTGGCACGGTGGGCTACATAGCGCTGTATTTCTGCTCGATCGCGGCCGGCAGCTTTGGCGCGTTGCTGTTGGAACCGAATCACTTCACAGTCGGTGCGTCCGGCGCCGTATTTGGACTCATGGGCGCGATGGTGATGCTGCAGCGTCGGTCCGGCATCAGCATTTGGGAATCCGGAATCGGAGCCTTGATCGGATTGAACCTTCTGATCAGTCTGACCGTGTCGCACATCTCGATGGGTGGTCACCTCGGAGGTTTGGTGGGAGGACTGGCCGCAGGGTGGGTGTTGACCGACGGCAGGAACTTCCTGAGGCCAAAGTGGATTCCCGAATTGGTGGTCATCGCCATGACAGGGGCCTGGTTCCTAGGCTGTCTGTACATCGCCGGGCATCCCGACCTGGTGTAGTTCTGCGCTAGCGCACGGGGTGTGCCTGCGCCGCGGATGGCTCAAACCGAGTGGCGAGAAGGTCGAGGTTGCGCCGCCAGAGCGCGCCAAGGATCGGGCGAGCGAATCGTTCGCCAATGGGTCCGCCAAGCCAGATCGGCAGTGAAATCCGTTCGATCCACACAAATCGAGTTGTGGTTGGTGATGCTTCGATGAGCCAGAACGTGCCGACACCGCGGGCGGCTCCAACATGTTCGATACCCATTCGATAAGGCCGATCCCATTTCACGATCGTCATGAGGTCTGTGAGTGTTAGCGGACCCACAGCAGTGTCGCACTCGAACGTCGTGCCAACACCGACCACCCCATCTGACCGAAATCGCAGAGCGACCGCGTCGTGCATCCATTGCACATGGCTCGACAGATCGCTGATGTCCGCCCAGATCTGCTCGGGCGTCGCATCGATCATTCTCTCAACCCGCAGCCTCATCATGGGGATCGGGTATACCAAGAGATGTGGCGTGCGTCGCCACGGGTCCATTCACGGCCGGTCCAATCCGCGCAGCGTCGGGTGCTCTCCAGTCCGACGGCGTTGGCCAGTTCGTCGAGTTCGTCAGGCGACGCGTAATGCAAGATCCACGGTCGTAGTTGCACAACACCGTCAGCGACCCCGATGTGTTGGCCGCGAATGACCTGTTCGTCGGGGTGCTGGACCGAGACGGTCAAGACCAACTCCGAGGTGTCGACGTCCGCGAAGCCGACACCGCCGATCGTGCTCTGCGATGGCGCTATCACAGCGCTGTCGACTACGAGAGATCCGCCCGGAGCCAAGGCAGCCGCACTCGAAACAAAACAGTTTCGTAACGCGGCACGGTCGGGGAGGTTAAACATCACGTTGAACGCCGCCACGACCAGCGCAAATCGAGCCGGGGCTACGGCGAATCGGGCCATGTCCGCCTCGAATGTATGAATCCGGTCTGAACCTGGTTTGACGTGTAGCGCATTGAGCATGTCGCGCGAGGAGTCGAGTCCCCAGACCTCTGCGCCAGCTTCAGCCAACGCGAGAGCAATTCGACCCGTGCCAATCCCGAGTTCGAGGATCGGACCGGGAGTAGCTCCCAGCGCGGCGACGATTGGTTCGACTTTGTGGTGGGCGTACCAGGAGTCATATACGTCGTAGAACGACCTGCCGTACGCCGCGGCCTCCTCCGAGCGGGTCTGGGGACTCATTGGATCAGTGTCGCAGATGTCGCAAAGCTTCGGTGAGCTCACACAGCGGTAGCGTTGCGGTCATGAGTGGGCAGCCAAGGCAGCGCGAAGACGCCTATCTCGACCACGCCGCGACCACCACGATGCGACCCGAGGCCATCGAGGCGATGTTGCCCTGGATGACGAGTCACGTCGGAAATGCGTCAGGCGCGCACCGAGCAGCGCGGCTCGCCCGCGTGGCGATCGACGATGCCCGCGATCTGATCGCTGATCTCATGGGGGGCGACTCCTCCGAGATCGTGTTCACATCGGGCGGCACCGAAGCCGACAACCTGGCTGTGTTTGGTGCAGCACAGGCCATAGGTGGTGCTGCGGTTGCGTCGACCGTTGAGCACCCGGCGGTGCTCGCTTGTGTCGAGGAGTTGGGCGGACGGCTTGTCGCCGTCGATCACCACGGCGTGCTGGACATTGACATGTTGGGGTCTGTGCTCGGTGAGCTGGATCGGACCGCGGTGGTCTCGGTCATGACCGCGAACAACGAGACAGGCGTTGTTCAACCACTCGCCGAGATCGCCGCGGCCATCCGCTCAAAGGCACCTTCGGCAGTGTTACATACCGACGCGGTGCAAGCGTTCGGTTGGATCGAACCCGATGGTTACGCCGACGCGGATCTTGTGTCGATCAGCGCACACAAGTTCGGCGGACCGCAAGGCGTCGGTTGTTTGCTCGCGCGTCGTCCGGTGGTCCCTCGTCAAGTTGGTGGCGGACAGGAACGAGAGCTGCGTAGTGGGACGCACAACGTTGCTGGCATCGTCGCGATGGCGACTGCGGCGATGGTGTGCGCCGAGCAGCGCGCCAACACTGTTGAGCGTGTGAAATCGTTGCGTGATCGATTCGTTGATTCGGTAACAGCACTCGATGAGCGCGTCTCGCGCACACTGGGTGATTTCGATGTGCAAAACACACTTCCGGGTCATGCTCACGTGTGTGTCGAGGGCGTCGACAGCGAGACGTTCTTGTTGCTTCTCGAACGTGAGGGGGTGCTCGCAGCGGCCGCCTCGTCGTGTGCGAGTGGCGCACAGCAGAGTTCACACGTGCTGTCAGCAATGGGGGTCGAGGCGTCGCGTGCGCGCGGCGCACTGCGTTTCACTCTGGGCTGGAGCAGTACCGATGACGATGTCGACCGGGCGCTGGCCGGGTTCGAGTCGGTCCTTGAACACCTGTCGGTGACCCTATGAGCGTGAGGGTGCTCGTCGCGATGTCGGGTGGGGTTGACTCGTCGGTCGCGGCGGCGATGCTCGTCGATCAGGGCTACGACGTGACCGGCGTGACGTTGCGACTCTGGGGTGGCGAGGCCGACCAGGGCTGTTGTTCGATCTCCGACGTGCACGACGCTCGTCGTGTGGCGGACCAGCTTGGTATCGACCACCACGTCTTCAACTTTTCTGAGGACTTCGACCGCCATGTCGTCGAACCCTTCGCCCGCGATCATGCCGTGGGCAGGACCCCGAACCCATGTATCGAGTGCAATCGTCATCTCAAGTTCGACCTGCTCGTGGAGCGCGCTGACGTTCTGGGGTTTGAGAAGATTGCGACCGGTCACCACGCCAGGATCGTCGAGCGTTCAGCCGGCATTAGGCGGTTGCACCGTGGCGCGGACCCAGCCAAGGATCAGTCCTATGTACTGGCGATGCTCGACCAGAGCACGCTCAGACGATGCCTGTTCCCGGTCGGCGATCTGCAGAAGACCGAGGTGCGAGAGCTCGCCGCGAGCGCTGGTCTGCGCACCGCGGCGAAGTCCGAGAGCCAGGACATATGTTTCATTCGATCCGATGAGGGTCGTTCGGGTTTTCTCGAGTCGCGGATCGATTTTCATCCGGGAGAGGTCGTCGATACCGACGGAAACCGCGTTGGCTCTGTGGAGGCGGTGCAGCTCGTCACGATCGGCCAACGCAAGGGACTTGGCGTAGCTGGTGGTGCCCCACCGCGATACGTCGTCGAGGTGGATCTACCCGCCGCACGAGTCACGGTGGGTTCGCTCGCCGACCTCGACTGCAATTTCTCGTCGGTAGAGCGAATCGAGTGGTCACATCAACGCGTCGAGGGGATCTTGAGCGTGCAGAGTTCGGCGCATGGCGAGCCCGCTGCGGGCGTGGTCACGTCAGATGAGGTCGAATGGATGTCCCCGCATCGCCGCATAGCGGCGGGCCAAAGCGTGGCGTTCTATGACGGCGATGACATCGTCGGTTCGGCTGTGGCGATCTAGTGATCGGTGTTTGCCGACGTGACACGTTCGGACGCGTTGAGAGACTTGCCCTAGGCCGTTCTGAATCCGCGTTTGGTGGCTTCGCGGAGCGTCAAGGCCGCCAGGCTCGGTGTGACTATCACCGAGGAGAGTTCGCGGATTCCACCAGGCTGACCCGACAGGTTCATCGCGACCGGTGGATCGAACTCGATCAGCAGCGCAAGACCGGTCGCGGATGCCGTCAGATCGATGGCGTCGGTCTCGCTTGGACAAGGACCGATCGAGGTGGCGACGGCGCGGCGCACGAGCACCGGCTCAACTAGGCAGAGGTGATCGTGGATGACAAGACCGGCGGGCACGAACACCAACCAGCGCTGGCTTAGGGCATGCAGGGCCCGGGCGGAGATCCATCCGGCGCCCGCACCCAAAACAACAGCGACGGCGCCTAGGACCCACTGCTCTGATGCCAGCAAAAGGGGGCCCGTCACGATCGCCGCGATCAGTACCCCAAATGCAAGCGGGACAAAGATGAGCGCGTAGAGCGTCGGGGTGCGCAACGCCACGCGTCGTTCATTTCCATACGACGAACCGTCGATAAAGCGGTCGCCAACCAGTGAAGTCGACGCGATGACTGCACAGATCGTGCAGGTCGTTACGCCGATCACGCCTGCCGCGGTCAGGTCATTGGCCATTGCGATAGCGACACCGATGACCGCGCCACCTGCAGTACCCACCCTCATCGGTATGAGCGTTTCGACGCGGGGTACCGACATTGCGACGAAGACCAATGCCCAAAGCACCCAGGATCCCAGGGTCCCGGTTAACTCCACCGGGCGAGAGCGGCCATCGAAAGCGTCTGCGATCGCCTCACCGAGTGTGAACGGCAAGCTCAGCCACAGCACCCGCATCACCCATGTCGCTGCGGTTGTCATCAGGCCAAAGACTAGTGGTGCCGCATTGGAAACCGGGCTGGAAGCCCATCGAATCCCGCATGGGTCCGAGCGGGCAATATGCTCCGCAGGCAATGGCAAGCATGGACGAAGTCTCCGCACGCGTCGACGAGCTGCGATCGCTGATAGATCGTCATGATGTCGCCTATTTCGAACAGGACGCGCCGACGATCGCCGATCCCGACTACGACGGGTTGGTTCGCGAACTCGCGGAGCTCGAATCCAGACATCCTGAGCTCGCCGTCGACACCGGCGCGGGCCATCGTGTCGGAGCCCGCCCTAGCGAGGCGTTCGCTCCTGTCAGCCATGCCGTGTCGATGATGTCGCTCGACAAGGCCTTCGATCAAGATGAGCTGACCGGATGGTATGACCGCGTCCTGCGCCGATTGGACGGCAATGAAGTCGGCCCGCTGACCTGCGAACTGAAATTTGATGGCCTGGCCGTATCGGTCCGCTACGAGAACGGTGAGATGGTCAGGGCGGCAACTCGCGGCGACGGCCGCACGGGCGAGGACGTTTCCGCCAATGTAGAGACGATTGCGGATCTGCCAAAGAGGCTCGGTCCAGATGCCCCGTCGTTGATCGAGGTGCGAGGCGAGGTCTACCTGAAGCTGTCGAGCTTTGCTGCCCTCAACGAGATGGTTGTTGCGATCGGTCAGGCACCGTACGTGAATCCCCGCAACGCCGCAGCGGGTTCGCTGCGCCAGAAGAATGCGGCGGTCACCGCGACCCGCAACCTGTCCTTCTTCAGCTATCAAATGGGCGAGGTCGACGGCGTGCCGCAGTTTGGGTCTCACCACGAGAGCCTTCAATATCTCGCCTCGCTTGGGTTGCCGGTGAACGAGCACGCGGAGACGGTCGCGTCGATGGATGGAGTGTCGGACTACATCGAACGTTTCCGACTGATGCGCCATGACCTCGACTACGAGTTCGACGGTGTGGTCATAAAGATCGATGACCTAGCGACCCAGGGCCGTCTCGGCGCGACGAGCCGGGCCCCGCGCTGGGCGGTCGCCTACAAACTTCCTCCCGAGGAGCGCACGACGAAACTTCTCGATATCCACGTTTCGATAGGACCATCCGGTCGGGCGACACCTTTTGCTCGGCTCGAGCCGGTGTTCGTCGGGGGAGTGACGGTCTCGACGGCAACGCTGCACAACGAGGACCAAGTCTTGGCGAAAGATGTGCGGCCCGGCGACACCGTTGTTGTGCGCCGGGCCGGCGACGTTATTCCCGAGGTGGTCGGTCCCGTGCTCGCGGATCGAGTGAAAGCTTCCAAGCCGTGGAAGTTTCCGACGAACTGCCCGATCTGCGATCAACCGCTCGAACGCGTGGAGGACATGGCCGCGACGGCCTGTGTGAACGTGAGTTGTCCGCGTCAAATACGTGGGAGGATCGAACACTTCGTCTCCCGCGGCGCAATGGATATCGAAGGCTTCGGCGAGAGTCGGGTCGACCTATTCGTGACCGCAGGTCTGCTCGGGGACGTGTCGGACATCTATTCGTTCGACCTCGAGGCGGTACGCGAGATGGAAGGCTTCGGCGATCTGTCCGTGCAGAACCTTCGACTCGCCATCGCCGAGTCGCGTGCGCGGCCCCTGGGTAACCTTCTGTTCGGACTGCGCATCCCCCACGTGGGGTCAACCAATGGCGACCTGTTGGCGACTTCTTTTGGGTCGATGGAAGCGTTGCTCAGCGCGGACGAGGAAGCGATCGCGGCGATCGACGGGGTGGGACCGATCATCGCTCGAAGCGTGTTCTTGTGGCTTTCCAACCCGGGTAATCGCGAGATCATCGGACGATTGCGAGATGCGGGCGTCAACTTCACTGGTCCCGCTCGCAGCGAGCTGGCGCCGATTCTCGAAGGAATGTCGATAGTTGTCACCGGAGCCCTCGAAGGGTTTAGTCGAGATGACGCCGCGGCCGCGGTGTCCGATCGCGGGGGCAAGTCACCGGGTTCGGTGTCAAAGAAGACAACGGCGCTGGTTGTAGGCGAATCGCCCGGCGCGTCCAAGCTGTCCAAGGCCGAAGATTTCGGGATACCGATTCTCGACGAGGCCGAGTTCTCCACGCTGCTCAAGACGGGCGTGGTGCCAGCCAAGACAGAGGAAGAAGGCGAAACGCCATGACGGCGAGTACCGATGCAGTGTTCTGGGATATGGGCGGGGTGTTTACGGCATCACCATTTCACGCCGTAGCGGCGCATGCGTCCGAACTGGGGTTGCGCGGTGAGGAACTGATCGAGATTGTGTTTGGTCCGTACCACGCCGATACCGATCACGCCTGGCATCGACTCGAACGCGGTGAGATCAGCCTCGAAGAGACGATGGTCGCCATCGGCGTAGATTTCGCGTCGCGCGACGTGGAATTCGCGCCGGCGGACTTTTTCGGGTGGATGTCGGTGACAGCCGATGACGATCGGCGCGTCCGTGTGGTTGACGAGATCGTCTCGCTCCGGGCGGAGGGGATTCGCCATGCGATGATCACCAACAACATCGCGGAGGCTAGGGGTCGATGGGGCAAGGGCTGGGGTCTTGAGGATCACATCGAGGTTCTCATCGACTCGTCGGAGGTCGGCATGCGCAAACCTAATCCAGCCATCTACACGCTGGCGATGAGCCGGATGGAGTTAGACGATCCGGCTCGGGTGATCTTTGTCGACGACTTTCCATCGAACGTGGAAGCGGCGCGGTCTGTGGGTATGCGCGGGGTAATCGTGCAGGACGACGATATCGACACGGCGCTGAGCGAGCTGCGTACGATGATCGACAGCTGAACCGGCGGTTTGCGCAGCCCAACCGATCTTGGTGTCAGACACCGGGCTTGTGTTCGCGCAATGCGCTCGGTGTCTGACACCGTGGCTTGCGTTCTGCGCATGAGCGACGCCGAAGGCCACCGCAATGTTGCTCGCAGCTTGTATCAGGTCACTTCGAAGCACCAATTGATGGTTTCTGACTCGCCGTCGCCGAGCTGGGTCTTCCAATAGGTAGCGAGAACGCAGTTCTGGCCGGGATCGAGGGCTTCGAATACCTTGTCGGGGCCGGGACGGAATAGTACGAGGTTGAGTGCCTCGGTGATGGTGATGTCCGCATCGGGAATCGGTACGCCGTTGATGTTGAGACGGCCCGAATAGCCAGGCGCAAGATCGACGCCCACCTGATCCTGACTCAGGATCTCACTGGCCCGCTGAGGGATGATGTCCTCCAGTGCCTCGTTCGACGTGACTGCAAGATCCGAGTCATCCTCGGTTCGGTTCCAGTAGGCCACAACGATCAGGCTGAGAGCCACCAACAGGGCCGCGGTTATCGCAATCTTCTCTTTGACGCTCATGAGGGCACTCTCGCTGTAATCTTTGGGCCGTGGTGAACTCGTCGATGGCCGAGCAAGTCGGTCGCGTGCTCGGAGATCGTTACCGTGTGGTCGCCCCAATCGGTGCAGGATCGTCCGCGCAGGTCTTCTTGGCTGATGACATCACTCTACGGCGCAGAGTGGCCGTGAAGGTTCTCCACGACGCGCTCGCCGATGATGAGGTATTCCTCCGGCGCTTTCGTGCAGAGGCTCAAGCCGCGGCGGCACTAAATCATCCGCACATCATGGCGGTCTACGACTGGGGTTATGACGGGCGGCCGTTCATAGTCAGCGAATATCTCGCTGGGGGCAGCCTGCGCTCCATGCTCGACGACCACGATCGGTTGACCTCATCGCAGGCACTGCTCGTGGGCCTCGAGGCGGCGCGTGGGCTCGAGTACGCGCACAAACGGGGGCTGGTGCACCGCGATATCAAGCCGGGCAACCTGCTCTTCGACGAGGAGGGCCGCCTGCGCATCGCCGATTTCGGGCTCGCTCGTGCGCTGGCCGAGGCCGCCTGGACAGAACCGACCGGAGCGGTCGTGGGGACCGCCCGGTACGCGTCGCCCGAGCAGGCACGCGGTCAGACGGTCGATCAACGCTCCGATGTATATGCGTTGGCCTTGGTGCTGTGCGAGGTCGTATCAGGCGAGGTGCCCTTTTCGTCCGACACGACGATTGGCACACTGATGGCACGGGTGGATCAACCGATCGACCCTCCCGCGGAACTCGGTGTGCTCGCTGGGATTGTCGCTCGCGCTGGATCCCTCGATGTTGCGGACCGCCCCGACGCTGGTGAGTTTGTGCTGTCGCTCATGGCTTCGGCCGAGAGCCTGCCTAGGCCCGAGCAGCTGCTGCTGCCGGGTGCGGTGCTCGCGGTCGACGGCGTCAAGGTAGATCCCGACCCAACAATGCTCGCCTCGGGGTCGACGACCAAGCCTGCAGCGAGCGCATCCGCCCCTGCCAATGATGCGCAATCCAAGTCCGAACCGGTGGTCATCGACCCCGGCGAGGAACTCGGTGCCCAGCGGCGCTGGCCCTGGGTCATGCTTGGCCTGCTCGCACTTCTAGCAGGAGCGGGGTTCATCGGATATCAGGTGCTCGTCGGTGGCGAGGTGAACCACGACATCCCCGAGCTGCGCGGTGAGCCCAAAGATGAAGCCGTGTCCATGCTCAACGAGCTCGGCTTCGAGATAGTCCCGCAAGACGGTCGTGACGATGAAATTGCCGCTGGCAATGTCATCGGAACCGAGCCGGCGGCTGGCGAATCACTTGAGGAGGGCAGCGAGGTCGTGTTGATAACCTCGTTGGGCCCAACGACGGTGCCGCGTCCCGACGATCTGATCGGAGAGACCGTGGAGGTCGCTAGATCCGAGCTGATCTCTCGTGGTCTGGTGCCGGGAGCTGAGACAGGCCGCAACGACGAAACGATCGAAGCCGGTCTGGTCATCGCTATCGATCTCCCCGATACGACTGTCGATGTACCAAAGGGCACAACGGTGGACATGGTCGTGTCAACCGGCCCGGCGCTACGGGTGATCCCCGACGATCTGGTCGGGCAGGAGTACGCCGAGGTCGAGGAGATCCTCAAGGGCATGGGTCTTGAGATCGAACAGTCGACCGCCTTTGACAACGAGATAGAAAAGGGTCTCGTTGCGGGGACCGAACCGGGCGCCAGTGAAGAGATCAAGCGCGGTGACACCGTCACCGTGATTCTCTCCGACGGTCCCGAACCGGTCACGATCCCCCCGGAGATCATCAATGTGAGCTTTGATGAGGCCGAGGAGATCCTCCAGAACCTCGGATTCCGTGTGAGTCTCTCCAGCGGCACGACCGATCAGCCTGTCTGCGGCAGCAATCCATCCGCCGGTCAGGCGCTTCAGCCCGGCTC
>JADFOM010000028.1 GCA_022562835.1 Acidobacteriota bacterium
CATATGTCACCTTACGATTGATGCCCCGCTTTCCGAGAACCACTCACAAACCGGCGAACATGGCTGCAACAAAAAAGCGTCTCATGGCAATCGTCCCCTTGATGACGGTGCCCCACTATATGCTGATGTGCATCGACCTTTCGCGGGACGACCCCGGGGTAAACGGCGCGGGTCAAGACCCTCAATGGCTACCAGCACCGGCCGGGTCGCCGTCACCCGTGGCCTCGCCAGAACGTTGGCCACGAACGATCACACCGGTCGAATACGCGTTTGTTGTCTCAGCTCGCGATCGGGACCCTTACCGGTAGTGGTGGGATGGGCACAATAGGGAGCTGATCCTCGGCCCGCGGGACCTTCGGCGGACGGCCCCGGCGCCGCTTGAGCGCCAAGATGTGTCCGTTCGAGAAGAGTTGGCCACCCCAGACCCCGCATGGCTCGGCGCGGGATATGGCGCCTTGCAAGCATTGCGCCAGGATCGGGCACTCCATGCAGAGACGTTTAGCCGTGCCGATATCAGTGACATCCTCGCTGTAGAACACGGCGGGATTGACGTCGTTGGCCGCGCAGCGGGCTTCGGTGGCGTCGATGGTGTTCGGTTGGCTGGTCAACAGCTGGGTACTCATGGCCGCATTCCTTTTCACAGTGTCGGTGTTGGTGGTTGGTGGTGTTCGGTTGCTTAGCGGCAGCGGGTTGCTGCTGTGATCGATCTCTGGCCCAAAAAGCGAGAAGGCCACCGGCGTTTGCCGGTGGCCCAGAAGGTGAGATCGAGTCGCTGTTCAGCGGTGTCGAATCCTCCTGGGCCATCGGTGCGCATTCGTCATGCGCGAACCGAACGAAAGCCAGGACGCATAACCCGGCTTTACGGCGCGGGTGATGGTGCAAGGCGTGGCGTGCATCAAAATGTTCTGCATGCTCAACATCGCTGTTGCTCCATCGGGATCGTGTGTGCTGGGTTTGCCCGAACCAGTCTCGGGCATGCGCGGCATACGCGCTGCCACTACTGGATCACCCTATCGGCGACACGTCAAGCGAATTAATATCGCGACCCCAAGGCAGACGCTGTAAGCGCCTCAGGCGGGGGCGTAAGTTCGAAGACCAGCGCTCTCGCCGGCAACGGCGTCGCCCATGATGCGCAGATGCTCGAGGTGCGCGTACGTCTCGGATTCGGCCATCTCGCCCCACGAGCGCTCGCGGAACAGCCTCTGCATATACGAGTTGACGTCGGCTTCACCGATCTCGTCTGCGATCTCGCGGATCGCGTCGAGCCTCTCGACGTGGTGCTCCTTGATGTCATCAGCGCGGCCCGGCAGATCGCTAAACAACTTGCCGTGTGCGGGGAGAACGAGCTCGACGTCGTTGAATTCATGCATGCGATCGAGGCTATTGAAGAACTCGGCCAGGGGATCTTGCTGTGGTGTGATCCCACCGATGTGGGGGGTGATCGAAGGGAGCACGTGGTCGCCGGACAACATCACCTTCTCGCCCGGGTCATAGAGGCACAGATGGTCCGCCGTGTGACCGGGCGTGTGCACCGAGACCCATTCTCTTCCAGCGAGTTCGATTACCGTGCCGTCGCTGACCCGCTGGGTCGGTTCCGGCAATCTGAATGACGCAAACGACTCGCGTCCGTGACGCTGGAACCGTTCGAGTGCCATGTCTGGCGGTGAAAATTGTTTGCCCCATGGTGTGCTGCGCTTGAAGGCCTCCCGCAACTCCTCGATCGTCATCGTGGATGGTTCGAGTGAATCGAAGTCGAGGTTCTCGCGCATCTCGTCCATCTTCATTCGGTCTCTGAACGATTCGTGAGTGATCAACGCCACATCATCGGTCGCGTTGGCGATGTGGCGATAGCCGCCGAAATGGTCGGGGTGGGAATGGGTGACGATGACGGTGTGGACGTTCTGTACCGATGCACCGAAGCTCGCGAGACGGTCGCTGAGCGTCCTGAACGAGGTCTCGTCGGGCAATCCTGGGTCGACCAACGCGAGGCCACGGTCGTCCTCGAGGATGTAGCAGTTCACATGACCGAGACCGGGCATGTCGATGGGCAGCTGCATCCGCACGATGTTCGGTGCGATCTCCACGAGCTCACTCGAGGCGGGCTCCTGCTCGCTTTTTGGGGGTCGAGCGACGGGTGCCGGCGTCTCGTCGTTCGAATCAGAATCCTCATTCATTGTTTCTCCCCAGCGCCGCTGGATCCAACGGCATCAAAGATCGCTGCGCGGTAGTAGCGCAGCTCTTCGAGGCTTTCCACGATGTCGTCCATCGCACGGTGCCCACCCGTCTTGGTCGGCGCCTTATCAACAATATTTGGATGCCAGCGTTGTGCGAGTTCCTTGATCGTGGTCACGTCGACCGATCGGTAGTGCAGAAAGTTCTCGATCTCGGGCAGGTGTTTGGCGAGAAAGCGGCGGTCTGTGCCGATCGAATTGCCACACAATGGGACGCTGCGTTCTATGTCGATGTGTTCGCGCAGAAACTTGAGGGTCTCCGAGCCCGCCTCCTCGAGCGATGTCTCCGAGGTTCTGATCGCGTCGAGTAGTCCACTTGAGGTGTGCATCTCAACCACGACGGGATCCATGTCGCCCAACGCGCTTTCGGGCTGGTGAACGACGAGGTCAGGTCCCTCGGCGACAACGGTGAGGTCGTCGTCGGTCACGAGCGTTGCGATCTCCACGATAACGTCTCGGTCGGGATCAAGGCCGGTCATCTCAAGGTCCATCCAGGCAAGCATGGCCGCCCAGTGTAGGTGTCATGACTCCTGCGGCCCCAACGTTGAATCGGCATCCACCGGCATGGCCGGGTCGCCTCGTAGGTTCTCAACGATGGAGATCGCCCTGAAGAAGCTCGTCGATCACGCCACGGTCCCCTCTTACGCTCGCGACGGCGACGCGGGAGCGGATCTCGTCGCTTGCGAGGACGTCACGCTCAGTGCAGCCGGTGGTCGGGCGTTGGTCGCTACTGGCCTCGCCATCGCCTTACCCGATGGCGTCGCAGCTTTCGTCCAACCGCGTAGCGGCCTCGCGCTGCGCCACGGAGTCACCGTGCTGAATTCGCCCGGCCTCATCGACTCGGGTTATCGCGGTGAACTGAAGGTGCTGCTCGTCAACACCGATCCTCGAGAGGATTTTGAGGTGACGGTCGGTGAGCGGATTGCGCAGTTGGTCATCCAAGAGGTAGTCAGCGCGGAATTCACGGTTGTCGAAGAACTCTCAGACTCCGCACGTGGTGAAGGGGGATTCGGGTCTACAGGGCGGCGCTGACAGCCGAGGCCTCCATCTTGGGCACAGCGTCGCGGGTTCAGCTGGGCAGCGACTTGCGAAGTGTGAGGGTTCCGCTTGAGGAATCGACGGTCCGCTCGTCGACCAGCTCAGCTGTCAGATCTAGGAATCGTTGCTCGCCGGCCTCGCTGGTGCGACGGCTGGGGGTACGTCGCAGCATGACCAAGATCGTATGGTCTTCGACGGAGTAGTCGATCAGAATTCGGTCGCTTTCATCGCCCGGTGCGAGTAGCAGAATCATCGCCTCGTCTAGAGCGAGGCGAAGATCGTCGATGACGCGGAGTGGAAATCCAACCCGCAGCGCGATCGACGCAGCGGCGATTCGAGCGAGTCGTGCATAACCCGTACGAGTCGGCAGTTCGAGTGATACAGCGTCCGTCTTACTCAACGACGACTCCAGGCGGTATTGCACACGTGTAGACAATGCCACGGATCAGGCGACTTCTCCTTTCCGGCGCCCCTCGAACGCCACGTCGCGAGGGGACTTGTCGTCGCGCAGTCCGACAAATACCGGTTGACGGAGTCGTCCGCTATCGGTCATCTCAAGGTAGGCCACCTCGATGACAAAGGGGCTCTGTAGCCAGACGGCATCCGGTTCAGACACCGCCCACCCTGGCCGTGACGGGTCGGCGTAGCTGTCGAGCCGAGGCTGGATGTTGCGACGAGCGGTCTCGTCGAAACCTGTTCCGACCCGTCCGCAGTATTCGAGTTCGCCGTCGAACCGGGTCGCGATGACAAGGGAAGCAAATCCACTCGCCGTCGTCGTGGTGAGGGTGAAACCGATGGCGACGAACTCTTCTCGACGGATTCGCTTGGTCTTAACCCAGTCGGTAGACCGAACTCCGCTCCTGTACCTGCTGGTCGAGCGCTTCGAAATTATCCCCTCGAGGTCGCGTTCCACGGTGTCAGCCCACAACGCGTCACCATCTCGATCGACATGGGTAAGGAGCCATGATTCGCCATCTTCGAGCACCGCCTCCAAAGCGCTTCGGCGGGTGTCGAAATCCAGTCGTCGAATGTCATTGCCATCGAGGACGAGTAGATCAAACACCATGTATATGACGGGGTTCTCGATGCGAAGCGCAATAGACGGTTTGTGGTGGAGGCGTCGCTGGAGCCGACCGAAGCTGGGCCGCTGCTCCCGCTGATCGAACGTGACGAGTTCGCCGTCCAGCATCGTTGAACCCACGCCGATCGTGCGACCGAGGTCGTCGAGCTCTGGGAACGACGGGCTGATGTCGTTGCCGTTCGACGAATAGGTCGTGACCGTGCCATCCGCTATCCGACACAGGGCGCGAATGCCGTCCCATTTGATTTCGTAACGCCAGCCGTCATCGATTGGTTGGTCGCCCGCGACGGCGCGCATCGGCTCAAGGAACCCGCTCATCGGCGTACAGTAACTCCTGATGCGCCCATTCTCCGATGCACCATGGGATGCGCGACCTTGACGATCTATGTGGATCAGCCCCGATGGCCGGCTAGAGGGACCCGCTGGGCACACCTTGTGTGCGATGGTGAGCTAGACGAGCTGCACGCCTTCGCTGCACAGGTAGGCATCGATCGGCGCGCGTTTCATCGCGACCACTACGACATACCTCTCGAATGGTGGCAGTCCGTGGTCGATGCCGGAGCCGATGTTGTGATGAGTCGCGAGATCGTGATGGTTCTCAAGAGAAACGGCCTTCGGTAGCTCTGCTAACCGCCTGCGGCTATCGGCCGATGGAGCCAGATGGTCCGAACGTGGTGCGGCGCGCATGGGTGAACGGTCCGATGTTTCTGTTGAGGCCGACCGCGCCATGGGCGAGTCGCAGTTGGCGCTGGTCCGCTCTTCGGACAACGATGCCGCGCCGCTTCCGCTCGGCGGCTTGCAGATGGAGGAACTCGTCCAGGCTCACTCGCCTGCGCTGTTTCGGTTTGCGCTGTCGATAGTCGGGGATAGGGCGCTTGCGGAGGACGTCGTGCAGGAGGCGTTGATCAAGGCCTGGCGCAAGGGTCCGGTCGACGACGAGGGCAGGGTGCCGCGGGCGTGGCTCATGAAGGTGACCCGCAACACGGCGATCTCGGTGTTGCGGGCGCGCCGAGACCTGATTCCCGGCAACGAGGCTCTGCCGGACGCCGCGGGTGACGATTTCACAACTCGGTCGGCTGAGGGTCGTGAGGCCGTCGGACAACTCGGCGTTGCCCTGAGCGCCCTTGACGAGGATGCGCGGGGGCTGATCCTTCTGCGCGAGATCGACGGCCTTAGCTACGACGAAATCACAGATCTCCTGGACATACCCCTGCACACGGTCAAGACCCGATTGTTTCGTGCTCGTAGAGCACTCAAGACAGCATTGGAGGAATGGCGATGAAAACCCGTAACCATCCATCGGATGAGCAGCTGCGTGACTGGCTCGCAGAGGACGTCTCAGCGTCGGTCACCGCCCACATCGAGAGATGCGAGGCGTGTCTCGACCGCGTCGAGGGGCTCAGCGATCTCGGCGATGCTCTCGTTGGGTCATTGAAAGATGAGTGGTCAGCGCCGATGGGGATAGAGCAGCGCACTTCGAGCGGCATCGAAAGCCGCATGAGACGCGAGGAAGCGATGTTCGGATTCTTAGACCTGTTTGCCATTGGAGGCGACGTGTTCCGTACGGTTCTTGACGATTCGGAGGATTTCGATGACTGATACCGTCGTTCTCGGCACCGTGGTCGATACCTGGGTTCTCGCATCGGGCGCGATCATCATCGGTCTCTTGTCCGGCGTCATCGGGGCCTCCCTGATTCGACGAATCGCTGGACCTCACACCGCTGATCGACGGGAGCTTGCCGACGCGTCGAAGGCCGCGGCGCTATTCGTATTCTTGTTCTTCTCGGTGATCGGAGTTGTTGTTGCGGTTGGCTTGAGCGATCGCGAGACGCTTGAGTCGATTCCGGCGGATCTACTTGCGTATTCTCCTCGGATTCTGGCCGCTGGTCTGATCTTGATCGTCGGTCGTGCCGCAGCTCTGGCTCTTGGTGGCCTCGTAGCGAGAGCGTTCGAACGCGGCTCGGCGACCAGTGGCGTTCAACTCGCCAACGCCGTGCGCTACCTCGTGACTGCGGCGGCCGTGGTGTTGTCGATATCCCAGCTCGGCATCGATGCCACGATCCTCTACATCGTCACTGCGGCTGTCGTCTTTGCGCTGGCGCTGGCGTTTGCTCTTCTGATCGGCCTTGGCGGACGGGAGTTGGGCGCAGACCTAGCGACCGGTCGGTACTTGCAACGCGTCGTGTCGATCGGGGACGTCGTTCGCGTGGGCGACGTGGGTGGCCGAGTGGTCGCCCTCCACTCGGCATCGATCGAGATTGAAACGGGACCTGACTCGCGCGTGCACGTTCGTTACTCGCAGGTCTTCGATGCGGCACCTGAAGTGACACGGGCGGCTGACCTCTCCCGATGAGAGTAGGCCATTCGGCCCAATTCGTAATTCGTGCGCGACTTTCTCGCCTCTGCGGCGTCATACGCACACACCCGCCCGAACAAGAATCCGGGCAGGTAACCAATCGGAATGGACTCCCGAATCGCTAGAGCGGCACTTCCGGGCAGGAGTGCCGCTCTTCCGCGTATCGACTCAGCCTCCACAATCGTTCCAGCGGACCTGCGGGATCCGTCCGGACCGAAGTGAAGTGACCACCGCCGTGTCGGTTTCGAAGATCACCCGGAACTCGGCGTCGGATTCATCGGAGGGAATGAATACGAGGGTGCGTCCGTCGCCGGAGGGGTTGATCTGGTCACCGAATATCTCGACCACACGCTCGACCGGTGACCCGATTCCGACCCCGGACCGGGTTGTGATCGGTCCGCTCACGATGTCGACACGTTCGATCGTGCCCTGCGAGACCATGAAGCGGATGCCCTTTGGTGCTTTGGACGGCTTGACCCAATAACAATCGACGTTGGGTGTCGATTCGGGAACCATCTTGGTTCGCGCAGCTCGTTCTGCCTGTTTAACCGTCATTCCAAAGGTCACGGTGTCGAGCCCGACCGTGCTGAGTGACGATGTCCTCGTTAGCGTCGATTTGCCGGTTCGCTGCGATGGTTCGGTCGTACTGGTCGCCGTATCGGTGGAGGATGTGATCGACGGGGCGACCGATACCGAGGGCGGCGTGGACGTTGTGCTCGCCGCGAGGGTCGTGTCGACGTTGGCCTGGTCGTCGTCGCCGCCACCGCATGCGACGCACAACGAGCTGACAACGATCGCGACGAGCAATAGGCGCATGGGTCGATCGTAGTTGTCCACTCCCGCTGGCAGGGTTCGGACTCTGAGATCGGGATGCGGTCACTGCGGGTCCTCTTGGTGCTCGTGGCCATAGTCTTCGCCTCTGGCGAGAACGGATCAGGTCGAGAAGTTCCTGCACCAAGAATGAGGGCACGTGGGCCGCCTGGGGCTCGAACCCAGCACCTTGAGATTAAAAGTCTCCTGCTCTACCCGATGAGCTAGCGGCCCGAACCGTAGAGCGTAGTGGTATTTGTGTTTCACGGCGCCGTGAACCGCCCGGCAACCGGGTTTCTATTGTCTATCTTCTGTGCGAGGAGATCTAAGCCGTTGGAGTCTCTGTTCGAGCTGCCCGCTGGACGAACCAGGCGCTAGCCTCGGCGACGTGAGTGTTGAACCAAGCGAAGCGCAGCGCGAAGCGGCGACCCTCGACGAACTCGAAGCCGATATCGACTTGGTCGATGCGGCCATGACCCACGTTGCCGAGGGCAACCTCGACGCGGCTGACGCAGCCGTGTCGGCGCTCGACGGTTCAGCTAAGCGGGATGACGATCCTGCGGTCGACCTCGCTGAAACCCCGGTTGCGGCAGAGACTTCGGATGCCGATCTGGTCGATGGTCAGGACGAGGCGTCAGAATCTGTCCCCGTCCAGCCGTTTCGACCTGCCTCATAACCTGCAAGGTACGCCTCGGCGCGTTCGCTTTGGGCGTAGCGGGCCTCGAGAGCGACGAACTCGGGTCCGTGGCCATCGATGACGAGGTGAGCGAGTTCGTGCACGATCACGTAGTCGAGCACCCAGGCGGGTGCGGAGGAAAGGTGCGAGCTAATCCGGATGGATCCATCGGCCGGCGTAGCTGAACCCCAGCGATGATTTTGGTTATGTGCCCAACGGATGTTGGTCGGCTCGGGTAGATCGTGTTGTTCGGCCAGTGAAAATGCACGCTCCGTGAGGTCGATGTTCTCAGCGTTGAGCTTGCGCACAAGTTTGGCGCTGAGGTCGCTGACGTGGTCATCGATCTCGGATTCGCTGAGTCGAGCCGGGACCCGCACCTCGATAACGCCGCGCACGAGCCGAGCGGACACCGTTTTCGTTCGTTTGGAGGATCGGATCACCCGGACGGGCGGACTCGAAGTCGTGTTCGAAGTCATATTTGGTCTCGTGACTGAAGTGTGATCGCGTCATGATCGATCAGCTCAGCCCGTTCGCCGAGCCCTGTCTTATCGCCATCGATATGAATCCAACGTGCACCGAGATTGCCCACGCGTTCGAATGGTGCATCGAGCCAGGTCTCAAGACAGTAGATCACGCCTCCGTGACAAACCACGAGCACCGTTGCATCGCCGAATTCAGTGTTCATGTCGGCGAGGGCGTCCACAAGCCTTTCGAGCATCGGCTCGTCGTGTTCGTAGCTGGGTGGCCGACGCTGCTCTGCGAGATACCCGGGCCAATGTTCCTCGATCTCGGGCTTTGTCATACCCGACCATTCGCCGGCATCGCGTTCGATCAGCCGATCTTCGATCAATACCGGCCCCTGGCCGAGTTCCTCGGCGATGACTAGCGCCGTATCACGAGCGCGTTCGAGTGGTGATGAGACGATCGCGTCAAAGGTTCCGAGTGTCGCCGCCGCCATCTTGGCCTGTTGTCGACCCAGCTCGGAAAGGGGCGCGTCGGCCCGGCCCTGCCAGCGCCCGGCAGCGTTCCATGTCGATTCGCCGTGTCGCACGAGAAGGAGGTCTGTCACGTACGAGACCGTATCAATCCAGTTGTCGGGCCGGTGTCAGAAGTGATCCGCGCGGCGCAGCACAAGGAACCATGAGAGCAGAGCGGATATAGCGACGAGAACGACCGCCATGATGCCAGCCTCGGCTACGAAGGCGTCCTCGAACGAACCGAAGATCCGGGTGGTCAAGGTCGGAAAACCTATCGGGGCGACGATCAGGCTGATCGGAAGTTCCTTCATCGTCGACATCAACACAAGGCCAGCACCGGCGAGTATGCCGGGTGTCATCAGCGGGAGATCGATGGAAGCGAGTCGCCTAGGGCCTTTTGCACCCAGTGTTGCGGCAACATCTCGCATCGGTGCAGGAATGGAACGGACCGCCACGAGGGTCACGCCCATAGCTAGCGACGCGAATCGGACCGTATAGGCGAAGATCAGCAGGGCCAGAGTGTCATATAGAAGATCACCGGCCGGGCCGGCCTTGATCGTCCAGAACCGCAAGGCGAGCGCGATGAGGATGCCTGGCAATGCGAACGTTGCAATGACCACCGCGTGCGACAAGCTGCCGATCCGGTCGCGGTAACGCCCCAACAAGTACGCGATCGGTATCACGGCCAGGGCCGCGGCGAGCGCTGTCAGCACCCCAGCGGTGAGCGTATTCACCGTTGCCTCTAGGACCTTGTCGGCATCGATTGTGAGTGGCCGACCGCCGCGGCGTTCGCGCAGCAAACCGTCGGAGGCCCAATCAACGAGAGCGGCTGTTGGTGCGCCGAGGCTCAACGCGGCGGCTGCGAACACAGCTCCGAAACACGGCCAGCGCCATCGGCCGAGTCGGTATTGCACCGCCCGACTCGATCGAGCGGCTCCCATGACAGGTAAGCGACGTGACACCAACCGTTCGGCAGCAACCACCAATGCAGCCATCACCATCAGAACGAGACTCAGAGCGAAGGCCGTAGGTGGGCGTGCAAGATAGTTTGTTTCGATCGCGCGGGTCAGCGTGTCATACCGCATCAACTGGACAGCACCGAAGTCGCTGATGGTGTAGAGGAACACGAGCAGCGTTCCGGCCGCGACCGATCCGCTGATGTGGGGCAGCACAGTCTTTGCGACAGCGCGCGCAGCCGAGTCCCCGAGCACCCGCGCGCTGTCCTCGAACGAGCCGGGAAGCTGCCGGAGCCGTGCCGCGACGGGCAGGTACACGTAGGGGAATGTGAACAATGTGAGGACCAGCCATGCACCGAAGAAGCCGCTTAGTTCGGGAGTTTGGTCGACGCCGAAGTCGCTCAGCACGTCGTTGCCTAAGCCGCCGGGATTGAGCGTTCGAATGAACGCGGCGGCACCTATGAACGTCGGAAAAACTAGAGGAAGTGGTAGCAGAACGCGCCACATTTGGGCCATGGGAAGATCGGTGCGGGTGCTGAACCACGCCAGAGACGTACCCAACCCAGCGGCCGCGACCGAGACCGAAACAGCGAGCCGCAGCGTTCGCAGCATCGGCTCCACCGTGGCCGAGGAGAACAACAGCCCAGTCGGATCAGCGTCTTCGGTGAAGTTGCGCCAGACCAGGTAGGCGCCGGGGAAGGCGAACGTGATGGCCAGGACGATGCCGATCGTGCGCAACGCCAGAGGTGCGCTGTCCTCGCCGTTGGTGGAGCGGCTCACTGGTTCTGGATGCCACTCGCTTCGATGATTCTCGCAGTTTCTTCGAAACCGCCGCCGAGAGCGTCGAAATCAACCGAGCCGATTTCGAGCGCATCGAATGTTGGCAGTACGGCGGTGGGTTCGACCCCACTTGCCAAGGGATATTCGAAGGTCTCGTCGGTGAAGTAGGTCTGGACCGGTTCGGTGAGAAGGAAGTTGATCAGGGTGTGAGCCAGTTCGACGTCGTCGGATGCGGCCGGGATGGCGGCGGCGGTGATCAGCAGGAGGGAGCCAATGTCGTCGTCGGCGAGGTCGTGGTTGCGCGCGCGGTGGTCATCGCCGATCGCCGCTTCCTCCTGGTAATTGTAATAGTGATTGACTAGGCCGACCTCGATTTCGCCCCGGCCGACCGCCTCGACGATCGCACGGTTGTTGGCGTAGAAGTGAGCATCGTTGTCCACCATGTCGTTGAGCCACTGTGTGGCTACGTCGTTGCCGTGTAGATCGCGAAAGACTGTGAACCAGTCTATGAACGAGCCGTTGGTAGCGGGAATGGCGACTTTGCCCTTCCATCCGGGGTCGGTGAGTTCGAACACAGAGTTCGGCAAATCTGCTTCTCCGACGGTGTCGATGTTGTAGACGAGCACCCTCTTGCGCCCGGAGAATCCAACCCATTCTCCGTCTGGGTCGCGGTACCGCTCCTCGGCGAGGTCGAGCGTTGCCTGGTCGAGTTGGGCGAGTCGGTCGTTTGCCTTGAGGAAGCCCACAGGTCCCGGCGACCGGGAAAGGTAGACATCTGCTGCGGTCCGGTCGCCCTCCTCGTCTATGAGCAGTGCGAGTTGTGTCGAGGTCGCCCAGCGGACCGCCACGTCGACGCCAGACTTGCATTCAAATGCGTCGATAACGGGCTCGATGAGGTTCTCCGTGCGTCCCGAGTAAACCGTCAATGAATCGCCCGTCGACTCGGCACACTCTCCTGCGTATATCTCGAGGGCTGCCTCGCTCAAATCGTCGCTGCCAGATCCGCCACAGGCGGTACCGACGAGACCGAAGACGAGAGCAAGTGTGAGGAGGTGAAGGCGCATGTCGACGATGGTATCGTTGATTCTCAGATTCCGTAAAGCAGGCTTAACATCCCTGCGCCGGCCGCTGGTTCCAGGCGTGATGCGAGTCGTCGGGACGTCTCCGTGCAGCTAGCTCAGCGTCGTTCTACCCTCGATGCCATGGTCACGCTTCGCCTCTTCGCCGGAATCCGAGAAGCCGCGGGCACCGGCCGGGCCTCGTTCGAGGCTGCGACCGTCGACGAGGTGATCGCCCAGGCAACAGCGCAGTTCGGCGACGTGTTCGCGGAAATGGTCCCGATCTGTCGTGTATGGCTGAACGGCGAGCCGGTCGATGTCACAACCGCCGTCAAGGCGGGTGACGAGGTGGCCCTACTGCCGCCGGTATCGGGGGGTGGATGAAGCGGCGAAGCGGTGTCGAAAAGCGGTGTCTGACACCCAACCTGGGCCCATCTCAGCTGACGATTAGTGCAGCTTCCATGCCAGCTTCGCGGTGGCCTGCGACGTCGCAGTAGATGACATAGCGGCCGGGATCTAGATCGATGCTGCCCTCGTCCTCGTCGCCCATGATCTCGAGTTCGAGTTCATCCTCGTGACCCTCGACCAGCAGGTTGTGGGTCAGGTCGTCGTTCGAGAAATACTTGATATCGATCGTGCCTTGAGCGGCGTTGTACTCGGTCGAATCGAAGAAGAGCGACTCTTTGCCCTCGACTTCGATGGAATTTTCGCTAGCGGTTGTGTCGTCGTCGCCACCGCAACCGGTTGCGAGCCCGAGGAAAGCCACGACCACGAGGATCGAGGCGGTGTAGCGGAAAGATCTGGAGGTCATCGTGAATTTCCTTCATGTGGGTTGCGCACACCCAGGCGCGAAACCCCGACCGTAGCGCGATCCTGCGCCATGTCGATGGTCAGCGGTCACACGGTAGGCTCTGTGCGGCGCCAATTCGCCATAAAATAGGCAAACTGCGGAAGGCACAATGACTCCAGAGCTCGAAGCCGCCCTTGCACCCGAGTATGTATCTGGGCTCGAGAAACTCGAAACCACCGAGGTTCGAGCGCGGCGCACACGCTGTCAACAGGTGGAGAATGCCACCTCGTATGTTCGGCGCCTCGCACAGGGTCGACTCGACATCGTCGGTGCCGAGCTTGCGCGCAGAAACAGCGGTGCCGGAGCGGGTGAATTGTCGGATCTGATCGAGCAGTTGCCCGACATTCTCGCCGACGGACCCAGATCTGCGACAACGCCGGTTAGCTCTGCGGCGTCGGGCCGTCCTCCGCTCGAACTCGAACCGGACCGGACGGTCGTGGATGCGCTTACCGAGCAACTCGATCGGATCTGTCCATTGACCGACGTTGGAGTGCTCACCGAGCTGGGCCTCGAAGCGCTGGCCTCGATGGCCGATCAGGTCGGATCCTTCGAACAGGATGTGTCGCTGTACCGTCGGCGCCTCCACGACGTGATCGCCGCGCTGCAGAGTGACATCACCCGCCGCTACATGTCAGGTGAAGAGAACGTGGAGTCGCTGCTTTCGTGAGAGTGGACTCGAAGCACATCGTGCAGTCGCCGGGACAGCCGTTTTGAGCGAGCCAATGCTCGGCGCTGACTCGCTGCGTGTTGCGATGTTGTCATTGCATTCCTCGCCGCTCACGCAGCCCGGCGTCGGCGACAGCGGTGGCATGAATGTGTACGTGCGGGAACTTGCGAGTTCATTGGCGCAAGCCGGGTTGCACACCGATGTCTACGTACGGCGTTGGGACGAGGAAGTTGCCGACGAGGTCCTGGTCGAACCCGGCTTTAGAGTCGTGCATGTCGAGGCTGGCGCCCCACACCTTCCGAAGGAGGCACTGGCGGGCGTCGTCGATCAGTTTCTCCGCGGTGTTCGCTCCGACATCGATCGCCACCAACTGCCAGACGTAGTCCATGCGAACTACTGGTTGTCTGGCGTGGTCGGGCACCGACTCAAGCACGAACTTGACCTACCGCTCGTGTCTACCTTTCACACGCTCGCCCGGGTCAAAGCAGAAACCGGCGATACAGAGCCTCAGCGTCGTATCGATGCCGAATCTGGCGTGATCGGCTGTTCGGACGTGATCATCGCGAACGCCGAAGCCGAGGCCGACCAGCTGGTCGAGCTCTACGGCGCCGACCGCGACCGCATCGAGGTCGTACCTCCCGGCGTTGTGCATGCATTCTTCTCTCCTGGAGACCGCGAGGGGGCCCGTCGCGCTCTGGGCCGGGATCCGCATCGACCGTCGCTGTTGTTCGTCGGTCGAGTTCAGCCACTCAAGGGCGTGGACATTGCCATCCGAGCACTGTCCGAAATGCGGAGCCGCGACGCGGAACTCGTAATCGTCGGCGGTGCTAGCGGATCTGAGGGTCCGGCAGAAATGGCGCGTGTGGGGTCCCTCGTCGATGTACTCGGGCTCGGGTCTAGGGTCAGTTTTGTTGAGCCCCAGCCCCACCACCGGCGTCCCACACGACCGGGTAACCTTTATCCGGGAAAATGGCGATGTCGGGCGGAACGATCAAGTCGCTCATATTGGCAATGTTGACTACAACAAGGTCTTCCCAGGAATCAGAGGCTATCCGGCTAATTGTTGGGCCATCCACAATCAGGTCACCCCATACGCGGAACTCCTCGGCTACCAGGTCTGCAACGTTTCCTCCACAACCCAACTCGCCCATTACAGCCCCTAGAAGCGTTTGCCGATCACTCAAGCCCCGAATGGGGCTGTTCACTGTAATGATGGAGTTGGTTCGTTCCCTCAGGAATGGAGACCTGACCATAGCGTCGAGTGCCACCACCCCGCCTAGACTGTGGGCGATGATGTCGAACGTTGCGTCGGGGTAGGCCTGTCCGTAGATTTCCATCAGATTAGTAATAGCATCTGTGATGCTCCGCAAAGTATCCTCCTTAGTGTATGGGCTGTTCCAGCCCTCTGGGGAATAGCTGAACTCAATGATCTGATCGCTAGGGTCTCCCAAAGGCAGGTCACGGTATCCGAATTCCTGAGTCAACCAAGTTTTCAGGCCATCCATCCAACCACCGTCGACATAATCATCACTGTCGGTGCACAAGCCACCTAGCACAATAATGCGATGGTCCTCCTCCGCAGAATGTGTTGACCTATCTGAGAGTACTGACCCAACTGAGGACCAAGATGGTGTCGAGCCCGAGGCCCACCCGGGTAATTCAAGATCAATGACTCGGTTACCAGGGCCGTAAAGATAGAGATGACCCCCCTTATACCGTTTTTCATACGACCCTTGGTGAGTGGTTGGAACAGCGAGCCACTTCCCATCAGCAGAA
>JADFOM010000029.1 GCA_022562835.1 Acidobacteriota bacterium
GGAGGATGATAGTGGGAGTACTCACCCGACAATTCGCACAGGAACGCGGCGATGAGGTGGCGCTCGTCGACGATGAGCGAACCCGTACGTGGGCAGAACTCGACGAGCGGTGCAATCGTCTGATTCATGCACTGCGGTCGGCTGGTCTCGCTGCAGGCGACACGATCTCGATCGTCGCTGGGAATCGATGCGAATGGGTCGAGCTAGCGATTGCATGCTCACAGACCGGCATTGTCTTCGTGCCGGCCAACTGGCACTTCGTCGCTCCCGAACTGGCCTATGTGATCGCCGACTCGGGCTCGCGCGCTGTTGTCGCAGGTCACCGGTTCGCGGAACTTACGTCCGAGGCACTCGCCGATGAGCGCTGTTCCGGCGTCGAACTAGCCCTCATCGCGAGTTCGGAACCTACGAGTGGGTTCGCTTCATTCGAGGACTTCGTCGCGTCGGGCGACACCTCAGAGCCGGACAACCAGACCCTGGGGGGACCGATGTTCTACACGTCGGGTACCACGGGCAACCCGAAGGGAGTGCGAGGCTCGATACTGGGGACTGGCGACACACCCGCCGAGGTGTTGCAGCTCGTCTCAGCCGGGATCTCGACCTTTCTCCCCGAGGCCGGCACGACGGCGTTGTGTGGCCCGATCTATCACTCGGCACAATTCGCCTTCTCCGTATTCCCGATGCTCGGAGGCTCGTCGATCGTGATGCAACACCACTACGACAGCGCCGGTTTGTTGGACCTGATCGATGAACACAAGGTCACCAACGTGCACCTTGTGCCGACTCAGATGAAACGCCTCGTCGATCTCGACGAAGCGGTGCGTGAAGGCTTCGACGGCTCATCGGTAGAAGTCGTGCTGCACGGCGCGGCCCCATGTCCACCGGCGGTGAAGCGAAGGATGATCGACTGGTGGGGACCGATCATCACCGAGTACTACGGATCGACCGAAGGCTCGATCATTTCGACCATCGACTCTCAGGAGTGGCTGGATCACGGTGGCAGCGTCGGAAAGCCATCGGACATGGTAGAGGTGATCGTCGTTGACGACGCTGGGGAGCGTCTCGGCAACAATGAAGCCGGAACGCTGTACTTCCGCAATTTACTAGGCACCGACTTCGAGTATCACAATGCGCCGGAGAAGACGGCGGAGGCGCATCTCGAGCCTGGCGTGTTCACCACCGGTGACATCGGTTACCTCGATGACGACGGATACCTGTGGCTCAGCGATCGCAAGATCGACATGATCATCTCGGGCGGGGTCAACATCTACCCCGCTGAGATCGAAAAGGTGCTGGGTGGTCACGATCTGGTGGGCGATGTCGCTGTGATCGGTGTGCCGAACGAGGAATTCGGTGAAGAGGTTAAGGCCATCATCGTGCCGAACGACGGGGTTGAACCCGGTGATTCGTTGACCTCGACTCTGCTCTCGTTCGCGCGTGAGCAGATGGCTGGCTACAAAGTGCCACGCTCGGTCGAGTACGTTGAATCGCTACCCCGTACGGGAACCGGCAAGATCCGAAAACGAGAGCTTCGCGAACGATTCTGGCCAGATTAGAACGAAGTCGAGAAGGGTCGCCGAGCGAGCCGTTGCCGATCTCCAATTTTGGAATGGAAGGGAATATGGATGCCACGTTTGAACCTTGAGGGGTCCTCCGCGATCGTGACCGGCGCCGCATCGGGCATTGGTGAGGCTACGGCCCGCCAGATATCCGATCTTGGTTCTCGCGTTGTCGTCGCTGACCTCAATGAGGAACGCGGTGCTTCGGTTGCCTCCGAAATCGGTGGTCTCTTCGTCAGATGCGACGTGACCAGCGAAGATGATGGCGCCGCTGCGGTAGCGGCCGCATCGGAGATGGGCCCGTTGCGGGTGCTGGTCAACTCTGCCGGCCTGGGTAACCCTGGTCGGACGATCGACCGCAACAACGAACCGATGCCGCAGGCTAACTTCGAGTTCGTCATCAAGGTCAACCTGTTGGGTTCGTTCAATATGTTGCGCCAAAGCGCGGCTGCGATTGCCAAAACCGATCCTCTCGATTCCGACGGCCAACGTGGCGCAATCGTGAACATGGCGTCTGTGGCCGCTTTCGACGGTCAGATCGGTCAGGCCTCCTACTCGGCCTCCAAGGGCGGCATCGTCGGCATGACGCTGCCCATCGCTCGTGACCTTTCACCGGCCGGCATCAGGGTCAACACGATCGCGCCTGGGCTCATCGATACCCCGATCTACGGTGAGGGCGATCAATCCGAGGCGTTCAAGGCGCATCTTGGCGAGTCGGTTCTGTTTCCGAAGCGTCTCGGCACCGCCGAGGAACTCGCGTTTATGGTCGTCGATCTGGTGACCAACCCGTACATGAACGCTGAGGTCATCCGTGTTGATGGTGGCATTCGTATGCCGCCCAAATGAGAGGCTGATCAGATGAGCGAATCAGACCAGGCGGTACTGACCGAACAGCGCGGCCGGGTGCTGCTGATCACTCTGAACCGCCCGAAGGCCATGAACGCCATAAACGCGGCGCTGGCCAATGGGTTGGTCGCAGCGATCGAGACCCTCGACAATGATGATGGCTTGACCGCGGCCGTGCTCACTGGCAATGGACGAGGATTCTGTGCTGGCATGGACCTCAAGGCGTTCGCCCGCGGTGAAGACATCGGTCCGCTGGACGAGTTCATCCGGTCAGGCGCACAGAAACCGCTCATCGGGGCGATCGAAGGTTTCGCACTCGCCGGCGGTCTCGAGTTGGCCCTCACCTGTGATCTACTCGTCGCGGCGAAGGGAGTGAAGCTCGGCATTCCCGAGACACGTGTTGGCCTGTTTGCCGCCGGAGGTGGCCTTCTGCGATTACCTTCGAGGGTCGGCTACAGCCGAGCGATGGAGATGGCACTCACGGCCGATCCGATCATGGCGGAGGAAGCAGCAGATCTTGGTCTGGTGGCGCGTCTGGTCGAACCGGGGGGCGCTATCGATGGTGCACTCGAGTTGGCCGATCGGGTCGCCGCCAATGCGCCGTTGGCGGTGGCAGCGTCAAAGCAGCTGATCCAGGCCACACAGGGTGCGACCGAGGAAGAATTCTGGGCGGTGCAGACCCCGCTGGCCCGCACGGTGTTCAGCTCCAGCGATGCCAAGGAAGGGCCTGCTGCATTTGCCGAGAAACGCGACCCGAATTGGTCTGGGACCTGAAGAGCTAGTCCCAGCCGAGCTCGGTGAGGCGCTCGTCATCGATTCCGAAATGGTGCGCCAGCTCGTGGATGACAGTGATATGCACCTGTTCTCGTAGGTGGTCGAGCGAGCGGCACATCTCACAGAGCGGCAGCCGGTAGATCGTCACAACATCGGGCAACGCGAGCCCGCCGTAGTCATCCCTCTCGGTCAGCGGAATCCCCTCGTGTAAGCCCAGCAGCGTCGGCTCGAACCGGTTGCGGTCCTCGACGGTCACCACGACGTTGTCCATTTGTCGTGCCAGCGGCTCGGGCAGATCGTCGAGAGTTTGGACGACCAGCTGTTCGAATGCCTGGCGACCGACAGATATCACGGTTCAGAACGGGTAGGACATGCCGTAGAAGTCAGATGCCCCGTTGGCGTCCGCGACGTGTTCGTCCCAGCGGGGTGGACCGACGCCGGTTGGCGTATCGCCGAGCACCGTGATCCGTTGAATGATGCGTCGCCCTTGCCAGTCGTTTACCGCTGAATGCAAGGTGCATCGGTTGTCCCACATGCCGACCCCGCCTTTTTGCCATCGATAGCGCACGCTAAATCTGGTTTGCTCGCACCAGCGGTAGAGGAAGGGGAGCAGCGTGTCGGATTCTGGACGTGACAGCTGAGGTATGTGGCTTGTGAAGATGCGGTTTACATAGATGCTCTTTGCGCCGGTTTCGGGGTGGACTCGCACGACCGGATGTTCAGCGACGTGACCGGTGCCATACCGGTTCACATGGATCGCGCTCAGGCCCTCGAGCATCTCCTTCATCGGCGCAGACAAGGTGTCGTATGCCCGGTACAGATTGATCCACTGAGTGTCGCCGCCGACGGTCGGGCATTCGATCATGTGCAGAATCGCTCCGATCGGCGGGTGCTCAGTGAAGGTGACATCGGTGTGCCAAACGTCGGCGGCGGGGGTGTCGGCATCGTCGAGCACCACTATTTCGGGATGATCGTCGTCGAGTTTGGGAAGTGCCGGCACGACCTCGAGTTCGCCGAAGATCGAAGCGAAATCGCGGTGCCCGTCTGGGCTGAGGTTCTGGTCGGGAAAGAAGATGACTAGGTGATCATTTAGGGCCTGCTTTATCCCAGCACGCTCGGTGTCCTCGAGATTGTTGAGATCGACCCCGAAAATCTCGGCACCAAGGGCTGCGCCGACCGGGCGAATGTCGAGCGATGTTGCTGTCATGAGCGAATACTACGGCGCGTCAGATGTCGCTGTCGCAGGCCAACGCATCTCAACCGGTGCCACCGCATGGGCAGGCCGCTTGACCTTTGTTCTGGCCCGGCTGTCACTGCCCACCGTTACTGTCACCTCAGCCTTCCCCTTTTCAAAAATTTGGTCGTTCACCCACCTCAGAGGTGGGTAAACGACCACAGAAACGGGGATGTATGGATCTGAACGCGCTATTTCGACAACAGCACGGGCTGGTTACACGGCGGCAGGCACTCGATGTTGGACTGACCGAGCGGCAGATCGACCGGCGCCTCCAATGCAACGATTGGGTCTGTGAGCGTCGCGGTGTCTACCGCCTTGCAGGGGTGGCTCCTTCCTGGGAATGTGGGTTGCTCGCCGCGGTGTTTTCAGCCGGGGGCGTAGCGTCGCATCGCTGCGCGGCTGCCTTGTGGGGCCTGGAGAGGTTTTCTCATCCCGCCGTCGAGTTGTCTGTGCCGTATGAGCGCCGTGTGCGCATCGAGGGCATCGCCCTTCATCGGTCGAGGCAATGGGATCGTCGAGACGAAACATCCCGTCGGGGAATTCCGTGCACGGGAATCAACCGTACGATCATCGACTGTGGAGCGGTTACGTCCGTGCGCACGCTCGAGATCGTTGCAGAATCGGCGATTCGGAAGGGTCACACGTCTTGGAACGATCTTGTGCGAACGCTTTCCCAGCATTCTCGGCAGGGTCGCGACGGCTGTGGAAGGTTACGAGCTCTGCTCGAGTTGCGGCTGGGAAACCGTACGGTGCCGCTTTCGATGTTTAGCAGGCTGGTGGCAGAGGTCCTTGTGGCCAGTGGCATCCCGAGGCCGGAACTCGAATACAGAATCGAGGCGGACGGAGCTTTCATTCTTCAAGCAGACCTGGCGTGGCCCGAGCTAAAGAAGGCTTGGGAACTCGATGGTCTGCAGTTTCACTCCGGTCGGACAGAGATCGAACGCGACCGGCGGAAACGAAATCGCGCGAAGGCGGAGGGGTGGAATATTCAGGAGATTCTCTGGTCGATGTATCTAGACGAGCGCCCCCAGTTGGTTGAGATGGCGCGAAAGTTCCTCGCGAGCTAATCCCGGAGTTTCTGTGGTCGTTTACCCACCTCACAGGTGGGTAAACGACCAAATTTTTCAAGAGGAGCTATGGCCAGGGGGTACCGAATCGGTTGGAGTGTGTGTGCTCTGTGGCGGGCTCGCGGCGGCTGAGACCAAGTTGACGAGCGGGGTAGCCGAGCGGAATCGCCGCCAGAGGCACCAACGTGTCAGGCATTTGACAGAGTTCTCGCAGCTCGGACGCGAATACCTTGACGATGGTGGTAAGGGCGGAACCGAGCCCGAGAGCGGTGGCGCCGAGCAACAGATTCTGGACCGCTGGATAGACCGACTCGTCCAGCGCCGACTCCATGACTCGGTCGGTGTCGCCCGCGACAAGAACCCAGACGGGCGCGGTGGCGAATCCGCTGACCATTCCGTGGTCGACGTCGGCAAACACCGACTCGCTGAGTCGGCCTCGCTCGTACTCTCGCGCTCCGCCTTCCCATGCGCGCTTCGCAATCGCGCTCAGCTCAGCTCGCGCCGCAGCGTCCTTGATGACGATGAATTCCCACGGTTGCGAATTCTCCGCGCTTGGGGCGTAGGTGGCATGGGTCAGGAGCTTGGCGATCACCTCGTCAGGAACTGGCATCGCGGCAAAGTCGCGGTGAGCGCGCTGGTGGCGAGCGACGTCGAAGAAGTCCCTGCTCACGAGGTAACCGACTCGAGTTTTCGGAACGAGTTGACGTAACTGATCACCAGTTCCGGGCGCATCGCCCACGCCTTCGATGCGTGTGTGTCGGTCGCCCCGATGTGTTCTGCGACCATCGGTGTCATCGACTGGAACACAGCCTCTGGGTCCGGACGGTCGATCTCGTAGAAGTGGTGAACCTCGGCTGCATACGGTTCGACGGGGTAGGTATACGCGCCATTCGAGGGGGCGAGCCAGAACCGTTGGCTACATTGATCTTTCATGATTCCCCCGGTCGTCCTAGTGCGGCTTGGGTCAGTTTGGCATGCAACATCGAGGACCGCCTCCCTTCACGGCGCTGGCCGCCAACCAGTCGATCCGTTCATGCTGCATCCATCCCTTGAATGCCGCAACTTCGCCGTGTTGCTGCGCCCATTGGCCGATTTTGCACAATTCTGACAGTTTGAGTGACTGCGGGGATTCGAACTGCTAACAAAGTGCAGGGTAGGAAGCCGACGGTCCCGGGAATGTCGGGAGAAGTGACGGCGTTGTAGGGGAACACATGGTGGAGAAGTCCCTGAAGGCGGTCGGCCGAGAGGTCGATGTGGTTGATCGGTCGCCCATCGTCTCACTCGCAGACGAGAGAGCGACCGATGCAACGTTGGCAGGCGCAAAGGCGTCGGCCCTAGCGGCTGCCGCGGTTGCAGGGCTCCCCGTCCTTCCCGGTCTCGTGCTCACAACCAGTTATCAAGCCGACGTGAAGTCGCAATCGCTCCAGAGTGATCTAGGCAGTCTCGAAGTAACACAAGAGGCGTATCGGCAGGCGAAGGAGCTAGGTCAGTCGCTCATGGTGCGGTCGTCATCATGTGGAGAGGACACCGCGACTTCTTCGATGGCCGGCCAGTTCGAATCGGTCGCCGACGTAGATACCTTCGACGACTTCGTCGATGCGGTCGGCACGGTTCTTGAGTCGGCCGAGACCGCAATGGTGGACGCCCCGATGGCCGTATTGATCCAACCGATGTTGTCGACCAGCGCAGGTGGTGTCGCGTTCGGTGCCGATCCGGTAACGGGACGCGCCGACCGGATTGTCGTCAGCTCGGCCGAGAAACCTTCGACGGTGGTAGACGGATCGTCGGGAACCGAGCGTTTCGTCCTCGATCGCGACGGTGACCTGCTCGACCACGCCCGAGGCGACGAATCGAGCAAGGCCCTACCAAAGGTCGAACTGGCGAGGATCGCTGCGCTGGTTCGCAGCGCTGAGTCACATCTTGGGGGCGTCCAAGACATCGAGTGGGCGATCGATCAGGACCGCACGCTGCTGTTGCTTCAGAGTCGCCCGATCACAACGATCGTCAAGGGAACGCCGGCAGGCCCGGTCTACGGTCCCGGTCCGATCGCTGAGACTTTTCCGGAGCCCCTGTCACGTCTAGAGGAGGGACTCTGGATGGAGCCGTTGCGTCAGGGCGTCGACGAGGCATTGTTGCTCGCGGGCGTCGAGCGCCAGACCGGTTCGAAAGCAACACCGTCGGTGATCAGCGTTGACGGCGCTGTGGCGATCGACCTTGAGCTAGCTGAGGGCGGAGCGAAGCTAGGCCTGCTCCGTCGGTTCGGTCTGCGCGGTGGCGCTACCCGGGTTCGTAGAGCTTGGCGAATCGGGCGCCTTCGGACTGCACTCCCAGCGCTTGCCGACGACCTCGTCGACCGTGTCGATCGTGACCTCGAAGCCGTGCCTGGGTTTGGCGCTCTCACCAATCGCCAATTGTTGGCGTTGCTCGAACGGTCTGACGCAATGCTGAGCTCGCTGCACGCTCACGAGATACTGCTCGGGCTTCTCATCGAACAGGATGATCAACGGTTGACCAGCGCATCGGTAGCGCTCCGAGTCTTGTCCGAGGCCCGCCGCGACGGCCTGAGTGACGATGAAATCCTGCGGTCCAGCCCCGTTGTCTTTGCCCTGCTGGCGCCCAAGGTAGGACCCGAACCCACTCTGCCTTCTCGTTCGGAGACACCTCTACTGGTATCGACGCCGAGCCAACCGAGCAGTGATGCTGCGATTTTGCGTGAGGCGCTTCGACTCCGTGCACGGTGGGTCCAGGAGCTAACCGCCCGGGCAGCGTGGCAGTTGGGGTCTCGGTTGTGCGCGGATGGAGAACTCGAATCGATCGACGATGTTCGAAACCTGTCGTTGCGCGATCTCGAAAGTGTCGTGTTGAAGCTCGGGTCGGTTGTGCATTACGTAGTTGGTGGGATCGTCGAGCCGCAGAATTGCGGCCTGCCTGCCTCCTTTCGGCTGACAGAGCGAGGCCTTCCGGTGGCCGTGCGCACGGGGCGCGGCGAGTCGGGCGGGACCGGCGCCGGCGGGGGAGTCGGCACCGGCATAGTTACCCACGATGAGTCCAACCCGCCGGAAGGGTCGGTTCTGGTCACCCGCACCCTGCGTCCTGGCCTGGGCCCGCTGTTGACCCGTCTATCCGGCGTGGTTTCTGAGACGGGCAGCGTGTTGTCACACCTCGCAATCCTTGCTCGCGAAGCGGGCGTACCGGTTGTGGTTGGCTACGCCGACGCTCTGGACCAATTCGGCGAAGGCGTCGAGGTCAATGTCAATGGTGACAGTGGAGAGGTTTCGATATTGAACGAGGCAGGGGCCGAGGGTCCGCCGCTCGCCGAATCCATAAAACGGGGGGACGTGGCATGAGGCGCATCATTTGGTTAGCAGCAGGAGTGTCGTTGCTCGCAGCAGGTTACTTCTCGATAGTTTCGTTGAATCGATGGGAGTGGTCCAGAGCGTTGTACTTCGGCCTAATATTTCTCGTCGCTGAGATCGGACTTGCGACGGCGTTGTTGTTGCGCAAGCTCGATCAAATCCAGCACCCGAACGTGGCGCAGGTCGACCCTATGGTGTTGTCCCGCTTGCGCGAAAGCAGGGACTCAACGCACCGCTTCGAATGGCTCGATGCGCGTAATCTGACGAATCGCACGAACGTATTCATAACGCTGCTCATAGGTGGCGGCGTGCTGCTGTCGGGCCTGGCCTGGTTGGTGGACCGAGTCGCATCGGTAACCAGCACACCAATTCGAGAACAGTCACTGGCCAAGGAACTGGCATCGATCACCTATCCGCGGGGAGGGCTGCTGGTCGACGACATGTCGGTACTAGCGCAGTCGGTGCCGGGATGCGACGATCCCCAGCTGCGCAAGCTGTTGCGCCGGGCCGGCCACGGGGGATGAATTGGCTGGGCCGCATCGGCTCATTGCTCGTCACTCTCGCCCTGGTGGGCGGGGCTGTGTTGATGCGGGACAGAACACTATCCCGTCATGATTACGTCGATCCGCGCACCGCAGTCGAGGTGGTTGTGCAGGTCGAAACTCGTAGCGGAGAACGGAGCTCAACGCTTGAGGAATTGACCGAGGCACTCTTGTTGTCCTGTCGATTGGAGGTGAACACAGACCCCTACGGTGACCTCGTGAGGCTCGACGATCACCACTATTCGATGACCTTTCGGCCTGCGCTCGACCGAACCGACCGGCGACAGTTCAAGGGCTGCTTGCAAGATTGGACACTCGATCACTTCTTGGTAACGGTGGAACAGATGAACGAATTCAGCGTGGAATGACAGTTCAGCTACAACACCCGCCCCACCACAGCCCCCCGGCGACGCCAGCAGGAGTACTGCTACATCATCCCGCCATCATCGTCATGATCATGGCTGCATCATTAACCCTTGCGGTTCTTGCGATGGTCGACGGCGGTTCGGTCCTGTTGATCTGGGACGAACCAATCCAACGCTGGGTGGAGGATCATCGAACGAGCGAGCTCGACTCATTGTTTAGGGTCTTCAGTCGATTTGGGTCGAACGTTTTCCTGTTCCTCATCCTCGTGCCCCTGCTCGGTCTGCTCTATCCGCGCTGCCACGCGATGGCTCTGACGCTGTTGATCTCGGTCTTTGCGCGCCCGCCGATCGAGTTTGTGATCAAAGACCTGATCGGGCGTGACCGACCCGATTTGGATCCCATGGTGGACGGAGTCGGGTTCAGTCATCCGAGCGGGCACGTTCTCGCCGCGGTGACGATGTGGGGGCTTCTTCCGCCGATCGTTGCGTCACTGACACATCGCCACTGGTGGTGGTACGTGAGCGCAGGCGCTGGCACCATACTGATTCCCATGATCGCGGCCAGCCGCGTGTACCTCGGCGTGCATTGGTTCAGCGATGTTGTACAGAGTTTTCTGATGGGTTCGCTTTATCTGTTGGCCGTCGAGATGGTGTTGGACTGGCACCACCGACGGCTCCCAACCTGTGTAGCGAATCAGCATCTCTACGACGAATGAGCTGTGCCGCTGCCGACGCACGGTCCGCTAAGAACGTTTTCTCAAAGACGTTCGATGTCACGTACTCTGTCGAGATGGCCGACAGCACCGATGGGATCTTCGACGAGGCAGTTCAGTGGGTGCGACAGAACTGGGACCCCGACATGACGGTGGGGCAATGGTGGGAGCGACTATTCGAGGCTTCGTATTCGTTGCCGTCGCTACCGGTCAATGCCTACGGGCGGGGCTATGCCCGAGCCGACGAACAGGCGGTTTGGAGAGCATTCGCCGAGGTCGGTGCGCTGGGTCCTCCCGTCGGGATAGCGACGATGATGGCGGCTCCTACGATCGCTCAACACGCGACCGAGGCCCAGATTGAAGGGTTTGTCCCCCCGATCCTGTTGGGTCGCCAAGCCTGGTGTCAGCTCTTCTCGGAGCCGGGCGCAGGATCTGATCTAGCCGGGCTGACGACCAAGGCGGTACGCGACGGGGATGAATGGGTCATTACGGGTCAGAAGGTTTGGACAAGTCTTGCTCGCGAGGCTGATCTAGGGATGTTGTTGGCCCGCACAGATCCCGGTGCCCCAAAACATGCCGGTATCACCTGGTTCGCCTTCGAGATGCGCCAGAGCGGCGTCGAAATACGACCATTGACCGAAATGACCGGTCGGGCGATGTTCAACGAGGTGTTCATCGACGAGGCCACGGTGGCCGACGACGCGATGATCGGCGAGCCCGGTGAAGGTTGGGCCGTGGGCAACACGACCCTGATGTTCGAACGGGCCTCGCTGGCGGGTTCGATGGTGAACCTGCCGTATGCGCGCAGTGGGTCGGGCGCTGGTGAGCTCGATGTGCGTGCGGGTGACAGCAGCAGCCGCGAGGATGGGCGCGGTGGTGCACGTCCTAGAGACGTCTCGATCACAAGTTGGTATCTAGATGCGGCCCGTTCGGTTGGTAGGGAAACCGAGGTCTTGCGCGACGAACTTGTCAAGGATCACATAACAGCCGAGGTGAACCGCCTGACAGGCCAGCGTGCGCGCACCGGTGAGGTGAAGGCGATCGGCAACCTCGGCAAGCTCGCAATGTCACAGATAGCTCGCAGTCAACGTGAGGTGGGCAACCTTGCGATCGGTGCGGCCGGCATGCTCGACGGCGCAGATGCCGCCGCTGGACCTGGGGGAGGCGACGTGCAGCGCCAGACGATCTCTTCGCCCGCACCAGCGATCTATGGCGGTACCGATCAGGTGCAGCGCAACATCATCGGTGAGCGGGTCCTGGGCCTACCCAAAGAACCGGGGCCGGCAAAGACAACTCCGTTCAAGGATCTCCCTAGCAACTAGCAACTATTCGTCGAGGTCTTCGAACTCCTTGTCGGAGTCGGTTGGTGCAGCGAGGTCGGACGTTACGCCGGCAAGGTTGGCCACGGTGCGTTTGAGATAGCGGAATAGCAAGGCCCGGGGCACCGCCTCGTTTGCGGGCTCTGTGGAGTGCATTAGCTCACGCAGACGCGATTCGAACTCGTGGATGAGCCGGTGCATCTGAGACCTGAATGCAGCGGGGTCCACCGCAGGGTCCTCGGCTAGGACCCCCATAGCGGTCTCAAAGGATGCGGAGATTTCATCGTGGCGTTCGCGCAGTTCGGGCGCATCGGCTGCTCCGACCAGGTTGACGCCCTCGATCCCGAGGTCGAGGATGTTCTTGGCCTGATCGCCGATGCGTTCGATTTTGCGCGACAGGATGAGAAACGACAGCACGCTGTCGATGTCACCGCTTCCCCTTACGGCGGCGTGCACCAGAAGCCGACGTCGGACCTCTTGTTCGGCGTCGTTGATGCGTCGGTCGGTGTTGCGGACCTCTTCAAGAACAGCGTCGGGGTCGGCTCCGGCCAGCACCGCACTCATCGCGAGGTCGAACGAGTGTCGAGCGTCGTTCAGCATCGATTGAATGTCGACGGATACCTCGTCGAGGCCGTCTTCGCTTCTAAAAAATCCTAAGACCATTAGTGCATCCTTTCATCGGAGAACGGCAATGCCAACCACCGGTATTACGACGAACATCGTGACAACGTAAAACAACACGACGGATGTATTCTCCGAAGCAGCTCTTGAAAGACCCCGCGCGAGTTTGAGGGGTATGACTCGAAGGGGTGGGATTGGGTAGAGCAAAGCGATCCCCGCGACGTTGAACAAGGTGTGGGTCAATGCAACTGTTAGAGCTGTGGGCTCACCGGTGGCGAGGGACGCGAGCAGCGCGGTGATCGTAGTTCCGACGTTTGCTCCGAGCGTTACGGGGTACGCGTTCTCGAGCTTGAGAATTCCGGCGCCGGCCAACGGCACGAGTATCGAGGTCGTGATACTCGACGACTGGACCGCGACGGTCACTAGGAGTCCCACAAACATGGCGGTCACTCCGCCGCCACTTCCCAGAACCCTGTTGAGTGTCTGTTCGATGCGATCGGCGATCAGCGCACGCATGTTCTTGGTGATGAAGGCGAGGGATGTGAAGATCAAGACCAGGGCTGAGATGATGAGCAGTCCAGCGAGCACGTTGCCTGATGCCCCGAGGGCCTCGAAGATATCGGTCAGCCAGTTGACCGGATACTCGACCACCTCTTTGATCGGGCTGTCCCATTCCGCACCGCTCGTCCCCACCAGCTTCTCCGCCAACCATTCGGCGGAGCTGGAGAGGAATCCCGTCGCGAGTTCGAGTGGCAGGAAGATCGCTACTGCGAGGATGTTGAAGAAGTCATGCACCGTCGCGGCGGCAAATGCCCGCTCGAATTCTGATCCCTTCCGGACGTGTCCAAGCGACGCCAGCGTGTTGGTTACGGTGGTGCCGATGTTGGCACCCATGATCATCGGCACGGCCTCATCGACAGTCAGCACGCCGCTGCCAACAAGTGTGACGATGGTGGCCGTAGTCACCGACGATGACTGAACCAGAACGGTCGCGAGCACGCCTACCAACAGGCCCACGAGAGGGTTCGACACGTTGTCGAACAGACTGTCCTGTACGTCGGATCCGAGCGTGTTGATGCCCCTTTCGAGCATCGACACACCGGCGAGGAACAGGTAGAGCAATCCAAGGACCACAAGTGCCCGAGCGACTATGCCTGCGGTTGTACCGGCATCCGAGTCGCGGTGAGCGGGATTGGTCACGGCGCAGTTTGTCATACCGGCCGTCGACGTCGTGGAGTCGGCGGCCGGAAACTTTTTAGGACACGCTGCTGTGAGTCGTGGGCCTGGTCGCGGTTTGCGTTGGCCGAGGTTTTAGGTGGGATCTTCGGGGAGAAGAGGCTGGAGGGTCTCGATGTAATCGGTCATGCGACTAGCGATCTCGACATCGATATCGTCGACACTCAGATCGGGTTCGATCCACACATCGGAGAGTCGGCGCCAGTTCTCAGCGCCGTAGAACACTCCGGCGCTGGCCTCTTCGCCGAGTACCGGCTCCCACTTTTTGGATCGTTCGAGAAGCGAATTCAAAATCGATTCGTTCTCGGCCTCGTCGCGGTGCTCGCAGTGCAAACCGATTTCCACGGCCAATCCCTCTTCGCCGTCAACGTGGTGACGTCCGAGCACCTGGGCCTCGTAGTGCACCTTTGGGGGCTCGGGGGTTCCGATCCAGATCTTGACCCCATAGCGATGCGACTTGGAGAACAGTTGGTCGACGTCGCCGCTGTAGAGCGAGCGGACGATGTCGTCGACGTTGGCGAACAAGTTCTTGTCCAATCAGATGCGCTCAACGATTGTGGCGGTGCCCATACCGCCTCCGGTACACATCGCAACCAACCCTGTCGTCTGGTCGCGTCGCTCGAGTTCGTCGATAACCGTGCCGATGAGCATGGCGCCGGTCGCACCGATCGGGTGACCGAGCGCAATAGCGCCGCCATTGACGTTGACCTTGTCGGCGTCGGCGCCGGTGTCTGCGAGGAACCGCAACACAACCGAGGCAAAGGCCTCGTTGACCTCGAAGAGGTCGATGTCGTCGATGGTCATCCCAGCCTTCTTGAGACATGCGAGCGCAGCTGGTCCAGGCGCGGTCAACATGATGAGGGGATCCTCGGCTGCCACGGCAGTCATCACGATGCGTGCACGAGGCGTCAGTTCGTGGGCATTGGCGTAGGAAGGTGAGGAAATCAGTACCGCGGCTGCGCCATCAACAACCCCTGAGCTGTTGCCGGCGTGATGTACGTGCTTGAGGTCGATGCCCGGGTATTGCTGAGCGATCAGCTCGGTCATGGTCGCGTTGGATTGCTCAAAGGAGTATTCGCCTGTCGTTGCAAAGCTCGGTTTGAGACCGGCGAGCGTTTCCATTGTGGTTTCGGGACGCGGGTACTCGTCGGCACCTAAAGCGACATCGCCTTGGTCGTCGACGATCGGAATGAGGCTTCGATCGAACCGGCCTTCCGCGACGGCGGTTGCAGTGCGCTGCTGACTGGCGTAGCCGACGCGGTCGCAGTCCTCGCGCGAAGATCCATCGATCGTTGCTATGAGGTCTGCCGATAGGCCCTGGTGGACCTGGGGATGGGTCGCCAACAAATGCGCGTTGTTAGCGTGGAAGCCGTCGGTTCCGTTTCTGGCGGGCCGGCTCATCGACTCCACCCCACAGCCGATCACCAGGTCTTGGTGTCCTGCCAGTACCCCCATGGCCCCAAACGTGACCGCCTGCTGGCCGGAACCACAGAATCGGTTGAGGGTCACGCCAGGCACCGTGATGGGCCAGCCTGCTGCGAGCACTGCCATCCGGCCGATGTCGTGCGCGTGGTCGCCCGCGTGGGAGCCGTTGCCGCAGATGACGTC
>JADFOM010000030.1 GCA_022562835.1 Acidobacteriota bacterium
TGACCTCACCCTTATCAGGGGTGCGCTCTAACCAACTGAGCTATAGCCCCGGTGAAGCAGATAACGTTACCGGTGTTGGTGAACGGCGACTACCCGGTCTGCGCCTCATGACCTCCACGCTCGAACGCTCAGCCACGACTCGAATCGCTCAGCGTGGGAGGCTGTGTTGGCTGCTGTGGCGGTGCCGAACGTTGCTGAGAAGCGTGTCTTGGTGTCGCTTCAACCTCCTGCGTCGCCGCGTCGGCACGACGAGGGCGGCGATCCATATAGCGGGCAGTCTCTTCTTCGACAACGGTTACTCGAACACCACCGGTGAGATCGCTTATCAGATTGAACAGTACGGCGACGAGAACGTTGAACCCCGTCAAAGCGATTACAAGGATCAACCCTCCAATCGAGGCGGCTTCGAAGATGTCACCGCCGTCAAACTCGAATGTTTCAAGAGCGAGCACATCGGAGAGGAAGCTCTCGAAGTTGTCTATGGTCCCCGAGTTAACTGCGAGGCTCCAGAGCGCGGCGCCGGCGACGACAATGATGATCCACATACAGAAATAGAGAATCAACGACATCTTCAGTACGGACCAAGGTTCGACGTGACGCAGAATGCGTCGAACCTTCCGCGCTCGAAGGCGTGTTGCAGTCTTACGGTCTACGCGTGTCGCCGACCGCTCAGCGCCAACCGCTGTCGCGCTCCTGGGACCGGCTGGTGCGTCAGCGCGCGTTGGAGTACCGGACTCGGCGAGGAACGTGTCAATCGCTTGGTTCGGTGCAATGGAGGCAGACCCATCAAGGGTCTTGACGTCTTCATCTGACACGGTGCATCAGTCTAGGCCCGCAAACCGGCTCTCAGGTAGCACTCCGTCGTCATAGACGCCCCCACACAGGCACTACCGCGTCGGGCGGCTCCACCGCGTCGGGCGACTCCACGTCGTGACAACACTCGCGCGCGCTCGAGCCCGGATTCGACCCCGGCCAACCACCACTGTGACCGTGGCGCCAACACGTTGAATGGTGACAATCTCGACTCCGTTAAGATCCGCAACCAGCGACGCTTCGGCGTCCGAGGTTGCCGCGGCAGCGAGCGCTACGGCATCAGCCCCCGCTTGGGCCTGCGACTCGATACGGCCTGCAATCGCGGCCTCGGAAACAATGCGGATACCAACGATCGTCACGATGACCAAGGCAAGTACCACAAGCACGGCACTCGCACGTTCGCGTCCCGATGCATGCTCGCGCTTTACGTTCACCCGAACCTCCCCTCCTAGCGTGGATGAAGGGGAAGATGTCCTGACCGTATCAGTTCTCGTCTAGCTCGTCGTCTGGACTATCAGTGATGTCGATATCAGCTTCAACCGCTCGCACTGGGTCGTCCTGGGCCAGCGCTTCTGCCCCGCTTTCGCTGGCATCTCCGAGCGGATCGTCAAGCTCCCCGTCGACCTCGTCATCGGTGCTCGGCGGCACGCGAGACGCCGCTGCTATCTGACGTCCTTCCTGGACCGCCATGATACGCACACCGCTCGCTGAGCGGCCCTGAAGTGAGATGTCAGATGCAGACATCCGTATGACAGTGCCACCGTCGCCAATCAGTATGATCTCATCCTCATCGGTCACAAAGAATGCTCCGACGACCACCCCTCGTTCTTCTCTGGTGCGAATCCCTCTGACGCCGAGGCCACCGCGACCCTTGCGAGCGAACTCGCTGGGATCAGAACGTTTGCCAAATCCTGCAGAAGTGACATGCACGAGCATCTCACCGGGCCCACCAACAGCGCACGACACGAGTTCGTCATCCCCACGGAATCGCATGCCCTTAACACCGGCGGCTGTGCGTCCCATAGAACGCACAGCGGCCTCGGAGAACCGAATGGTCTGACCGGATTTAGAAACGAGGAAGATGTCATCTTCCTCGTTCACCGGCATGACTTCTACCAATTCGTCACCGTCGTTGAGCTTGATAGCGATCAACCCGGCCTTCAACGACGAGTCATATGCATTGAAGAGCGTCTTTTTGACGCGTCCTTGGCGAGTTGCGAAGAACAGATACCGGTTCGTCTCGTAGTCACGGGTATCGATCACGGCCTCGATGATCTCTTCAGGCTCCAGTGGCAAGAGGTTCGACAGATGTGTTCCGCGCGCGGTGCGTCCGGCCATCGGGAGTTGATGCGCCTTTAGTCGATACACCTTGCCACGGTTAGAAAAGAAGAGCAGGTAGGCGTGAGCGGAGGTGTGCATCATGTTCACCACCGTGTCTTCGTCCTTGAGGTTGGCACCCGTTACGCCACGTCCACCGCGCGACTGCGTCTTGAACTCGGTCGCGGAAACCACCTTCACGTAACCCGACGAACTCATGGTGAAGACCAGGTCTTCGTCGTCGATCAGGTCCTCGATGTTGATCTCACCGGGATCGATATCGAATGTGCTCCGGCGTTCCTCTGCGAACTCGCTGCGAATCTCTGCAAGCTCAGCTCGGATCACGCCGTGTAAACGGAGCTCATCGCCAAGAATTTCCTGGAGTCCACTAATCGTTTCGGCGAGTACGGTCTGCTCCGACTCGAGTTCGTCGCGCCCGAGTCTCGTCAATCGACCCAAGGTCATGTCGAGAATATGGGTGGCTTGAACCTCAGAGAACTCGAAAGGTTCGGCCATCAGTGCCCCGCGAGCAGCACCGCGATCGGCTGATCCACGGATCGTCGTGATGATCTGATCGATGAGATCGAGAGCCTTGAGCAGGCCGTCGACGATGTGTAGTCGGCGCTCCGCCTCGGCGAGTCGGTACTCGCTTCGCCTACGGATGACCTCGATCTGATGCGACACGTAGGCGACTAGGGCATCGCGAAGGTTCAGCGTCCGCGGTACGCCATCGACAAGAGCCACCATATTGACCGAGAACGTCGACTGGAGGGGTGTCTGCTTCCACAGATTGTTGAGCACTACGGAAGGATTAGAGTCACGTTTCAGTTCGATCACAAAGCGTGTCGTGTCACCAGCCGACTCATCGTTAACTGCGGCGATACCTTCAATTTCACGGGCGTTGACCAAATCTGCGATCTTGCGACCTACCGCCCCTGCTGAGATCTGGTAGGGCATCTCCGAGACCACGATCGCGTTGCGGCCCGGTCGAATCTCCTCGAAATCGACCTTGGCGCGCATCTTGATCGATCCCTTACCTGTCTCGTAGGCCGACGCGATGCCCTGTCGACCAAGAATCGTGCCACCGGTAGGGAAATCAGGGCCCTTGACGAACTGAGCGAGGTCCTGAGCGGTCGCGTCGGGGTTCAATATCAGGTGATCGACGGCGTCGATCACCTCGCCAAGATTGTGGGGCGGGATGTTGGTCGCCATACCGACGGCGATGCCCTGTGAACCGTTGACAAGAAGGTTCGGAAAGCGGCTCGGCAGTACCGCTGGTTCTTCGAACTCTCCAGAGTAATTGTCGATGAAATCGACCGTGTCCTGGTCGATGTCATCAAGCATGCGCATCGCAAGTGGCGCCAGGCGCGACTCGGTGTATCGGGCGGCGGCTGGGCGATCCTCGGGTGATCCATAGTTGCCGTGGAAGTCGATCAACGGGTGGCGCAACGAGAACGGCTGTGCCATCCGTGCCAGGGCGTCATAGATCGCAGTGTCACCGTGAGGGTGAAAGCGAGCCATTACGTCGCCGACGACGCGGGCGCATTTCACATGAACTCGATCTGGGCGGAAGTTCTGGTCATACATCGACCAGAGAATGCGCCGATGCACCGGTTTGAGACCGTCGCGAGCATCTGGAAGAGCGCGACTGATGATCACCGACATCGCGTAGTCCAAGAACGATGTCTCCATCTCCTCTTGGATCTCGATAACAGTGATGTTGTCCGGCACAGGCTCCGGTTCGGGCGCCACTGTGGCGGACGGATCGTCGCTCATGACGGAAGGGTCCTTACGTTGAATTCACGAGTGCTCAACTGCATCAGAAGTCGAGATTCCTTACTTCGCGCGCGTTGGTAACGATGAAATTCTTGCGTTGCTCAACGTCATCGCCCATAAGAATCGCGGTGATCTCATCTGCAATCGCTGCCTGTTCAACCGACACCTGCAACAGTGTTCTCATGCCCGGGTCCATAGTCGTGTCCCGAAGCTCTTGCCAGTCCATCTCACCGAGGCCCTTGAGCCTCTGAAATTCCTTGGAGTGCTTGGGGTTCTCGCCGCTGAAAACCTCACGAGCAGTCTCGTCCTTTAGGTACACGGTCGATTTTCCGACCTTGGTTGAAAAAAGTGGCGGCTGGGCGATGTAGACAAAGCCGCGCTCGACTAGCGGACGCATCTGTCGTAAGAAAAAGGTCAACAACAGTGTGCGGATGTGGCTGCCGTCGACGTCGGCGTCTGCCAGGATTATGACCTTGTGATAACGGCTGGCGTCGGCATCGAACTCCTCGCCGAAAGAGGCACCGATCGCCGTGATCAATGACTGGACCTCAAGGTTCTTTATCATCCGGTCTGGCCGGGCGCGCTCGACGTTGAGGATCTTGCCCCGGATCGGCAGAATCGCCTGAGTGCGTGGATCACGTGCACGCACCGCTGAGCCGCCGGCAGAATCGCCTTCGACGATAAACAGTTCACGTACCTCCGGCTCGGCAGCAGAGCAGTCCTTTAGCTTGTCGGGCATGCCTGCTCCGTCGAGCAGAGACTTGGACCGAATCGCCTTGCGTGCCTCGGTTGCTGCTATGCGCGCTCGAGCCGCGTTGGTTGCCTTCTGGAGCACGCGTTTGGACTCGGCTGGATGTTCCTCCAACCAGTCGTGCAGAAGTTCGTTGGTGGTCTTTTGTACCATCGAACGAATCGAAACGTTTCCGAGTTTTGACTTGGTCTGGCCCTCGAACTGTGGGTCGGTCAGGCGCACCGAGATGATCGCAGTCAGTCCTTCACGAATGTCTTCGCCCTGAAGGTTGTCGTCCTTCTCCTTAAGGATCCCTTTGGCTCTGGCGTACTTGTTCATCACAGACGTCAGCGCAGAACGGAACCCCTCTACGTGCATTCCGCCTTCGATGGTGTTGATCCCGTTTGCGAAGGAGTGGAGTCCGTCGGTGTTGTAGCCCGTGTTCCACTGGAATGCGATCTCTAATTCTTGGTCGTCTTCGGTCGCTTCGAGGTAGCCGACATCCTCGAACAGGGCGTCCTTGGAGTGGTTGACGTGACTTACGAAATCCTTGATTCCACCCTCGTATCGGAAAGTGGAGAATTCTGTTTCGCCGGCCTTCGCGTCGAGCAGCCGCAACTCCAGACCCCTGTTGAGAAAGGCCATCATCTGAAATCGTTCGAGCAGAGTTTGAGTACGAAAATGTGTCTCGTCAAAAATCGTAGGATCAGGCCAAAACCTCACCGTGGTTCCGGTGCGCCCTGGTTCGCTTTCTCCCACCGCATGCAGCTTTGTGTTGAGTTGACCGCCATCGATGAAATCCATGTAGTGACGCGTGCCATCCCGATCGATTTCTACCTCAACTCGAGAACTGAGAGCGTTCACGACCGAGACACCCACGCCGTGTAAGCCGCCAGAGACTTTGTAACCCTCGCCTCCGAACTTACCCCCGGCATGAAGGACCGTGAGCACCACCTCAGCAGCGGAGAGGTCATCAAATTTGGGATGACGGTCGACCGGAATACCGCGACCGTCGTCACGCACCTCACAGCCGCCACCAGCGAGAAGTGTCACGTCGATGCGATCACAATGCCCCGCCATTGCCTCATCAACCGAATTATCCACAACTTCATAGACAAGGTGATGAAGACCCGTCGGCCCAGTGGATCCGATGTACATTCCCGGGCGTTTACGCACCGCTTCGAGACCCTCTAGAACGGTGATGTCCTTCGCTGCGTACGAGGACTCGGTATCGGTCACGTTGCGCCTCTCGATGTGCTTTCGGTCATGTCAAATCTCTCGGTTGTAAACACTAAGGGACACCTCTGACATCTATTACCCACAGGTTGTGGACAACCCTGTGCGTAGCGGCGCCTCACCAACGTGCGAGGAACACCGAGGGGACAGAGGAAACGCTGTTTCGAGCGGGACAAGTCTGAAATAACGTCAGTGTCAGTTTACCACCCGAGCGTGGCTTCACGGTGCCTTGTCACCCTTCATCGGACCCGATCCACACGCAGTTTCACCTCGGTTATGACGCCCGGCCCCAACGCCTCTGCGATCGATTCCAGCAACGGTTCTGTCAACCACTGCAATTCACTCGCCCAGGCAGGATCCTCAACCGCAAGAACGAGGGTTTGAGCGTCAACGGATACCGGGCGGCAGTGTGTCGCTAACGCCGACCCAACCACCGTCTCCCAATCATCGAAGAGCGAACGCAAGCCACCGACAGAGGGCGCACCCATCGATTTCAAGACCCGTTCGAGACCCTCCGCCACATGGCGCGGGTCTTCTGAAGCACCCGGTAACGGCTCGACCACTACGACGCACCCTCTCCCACCAATTCGGCGACCGACAGCACACGCTCGGGCTCCGCCGTCGCCGGTAAAGACGAGGCGGTCGTCATCAACACCTGACCGACCGGGATCTCTGATAACAACGCTCGAGCACGGTGATCATCGAGTTCAGAGAACACATCATCGAGAATAAGCAGTGGCGTAGCACCGAGGGTTTCGATCAAGAGCCGATGGATGGCAAGCCGCAGGGAAAGAGCCAACGAACGTTGTTCCCCTTGTGATGCATGTGTGCGCGCCGGCATCGATCCTATGGCGAGCGCTACCTCGTCACGGTGTGGACCGACCGTTGTGGTGCCACGCCTAATGTCATCGTCGCGTACTGCCGCTAACGCCGCCAGTAGCGGTAGGTCGTGCGAGGACGCCCTATAGGTCATCGAAACGTCACTGCGACCACGCGCTAATGTGTCGTACGCAAGCGTCAGAGGCTCGGCCAGGCGCTTGATCAGGGCGACTCGGCTCGCAATCAAGGCATCGCCCGACGTCGACAGCTTCTGATCCCAAACGTCGAGAGTTGACTCGATTTCGGCTGTCCTACGCCCATGTGCTTGCTTGAGAAGTGTGTTGCGCTGCCGCAGAACACGATCTACCTCTTGTTGGGTTGCCCTATTGCGCGCCGCCAGCGAACCCAATGCTCGATCGATGAGAATTCGACGGTTAGCCGGCCCACCCTTTACCAATTTGAGGTCGTCGGGGGCAAAGACGGTCACCTGGAGCGCATCACCTAGATCAGCAACACGTTGAAGTCGCTGACGGTTAACGAGTACCCGGTTTCGTCCTACCCGAGAAAGTTCCACCTCGACCTGCAGCGCCCGATCCTGACGAACTCCCTCACCGCGTATGAAAGCCTTGTCCTGTCCTACTCGGACCATCGCTTCATCAGAAGCGCCACGAAATGAGGCACCTAGTGCCAACCATGCGATGCCTTCAACCAGATTCGTCTTACCCGTGCCGTTGTCGCCGATGACAACGGTGGTAGTGGGCGCGAGATCGAGCGAAAGCGTCTCGTAGTTCCGGAAATTGGTGAGCTCGATTGAGCCAAGTCTCATTGGCCCATTGCACTACGACACGCGCACGGGCATGAGTAAATATAGGAACCCGGGCTCTTCGGGTGTTCGGATTAGAGCGGGCTTAAGTGCATCGACCGTTTCGAGGACAACCTCGTCACCTGAGGCTGCGTCGGTCCCATCGATTAGATACTCCGGGTTGAAGGCGACGGTGAGCTCCTCGCCGTCATAAATCCCATCGATAGTTTCCGATGCCTCGCCGACATCCTGGGTTATCGCTTTCAAGTCGAGCCCGTCCGAACTCATGGTGAGTCTCACCGGAGTCGTCTCCTGCGCCAACAGACGAACTCGACGCACAGCATCGAGGAGCTCGAGCCGGTTGACCGTCATCCGGTTCGGATGATGGTCGGGTATCAGACCACGATAGTTGGGGAACTCGCCTTCGATAAGACGCGTGACCACTGTGGTAGTGCCGATGCGAAACGATGCGTCTCGCTCGGTCAGACCAAGTGTTACTTCGCCTTCATCGTCGAGCAAACGGGCAACTTCGGTGAGTGCTCGTGACGGGATCAATACGGTTTGGTCTTCGCCCAGCACCGCGCTCTCGGTTACATCACGCACCGACAGCCGATATGAGTCGGTTGCTACGAGGCGTAGTGCATCACCTTCGGTTGCCAGTAAAACTCCGGTCAGGATCGGCCGTGAGTCATCCTTTGACGCTGCCGGAACGACTTGACGAAGAGCTTCGGTCAACGAAGATGCTGGAATCGAGATCCCCTCGGTTGGAGGCTCGACCAAGGCCGGATATTCATCTGGTGGATAGCTACGTACGGTGAACTCGCTGCGCGCCGCTGTTATTCGCATGTCGCCATCGGTCGATTCAAGCGTTATAGCACCTGCGCCCAGTGCCCGAACTATGTCGACCAGTAGGCGCGACGGTAAGACCGTTACGCCATCTTCATCACCACCGACGTCGACCGAAACACTTATGGTCAGATCGAGGTCACTGCCGACGATGGTCAGCTGGTCACCCTCAAGGGTCAGCTTAATACCGGAGAGCACGGCGAGCGCGCCGCTGCGTGAACTCACCGCTCGGCTTGCCGAGCTGAGTGCTTCGAAGAGGGTGTCTCGTTCGCATCGGAACTTCATGCAGTTAATGTTCCTTTTTAGTTATGACTTGGTAGTAGTGGTATGTAGGTGCTGTGGATTGTGGACAAAGTCGCGTTCACTGCGCTCAGAGGGGTTGCGTGAAGTTTCGCGATTTCCACCGTCGTCCTCAGGCTTACAGCGCGGACCCTATCGTGCTGTGGATTAACCCAACTATTTCCCCAGGGTGTCCTGGCAAAGTACACAGCTTCGTCAACATTCATCGGCCTCAACTTCCAGATCTGATGGTCTGGATTAACTCGGTGACCTGGTCATAGATTTGGCGCCGCTCGGACATCAAACCACCGATCTTCTCAACTGCGTGGATGACCGTTGTGTGATCCCGGTTTCCGAAGATGCGACCGATCTCGGGATAGCTGAGGTCGGTCAGATCGCGACACGCGTACATCGCGATCTGGCGGGCTTGGACGAGAGGTCTGCGTCTAGAGGCGCTGATTATGTCGTCGATGGGTATGGCGAACTGGGCTGACGTCTTATCAAGAATCAAAGCCGGAGTTATCGGTTTCGGCTGTGATCCAGACATGATGTCGCCGAGAATACGTTCCGCGAGGTCGACGGTAAGTTCCTCGTCGGTCAACTGGGCGTACGCCGTGACACGGATCAGAGCGCCTTCAATCTCGCGGATGTTGTCGGTTATATGGCTTGCGATGAACACCAGAACGCCATCAGGGATGGGTTGCGCCTCCATCTCAGCCTTCTTGCGGAGAATCGCGAGCCGTGTCTCTAGATCGGGTGGCTGAATGTCTGTCATCAGACCCATCTTGAACCGGCTGCGTAGTCGATCTTCGAGGGTCTTCATCGAGTCTGGAGGTCTATCCGAGGAGAGCACGATCTGTCGTTTGGCCTGGTAGAGCGTGTTGAACGTGTGGAAGAATTCCTCTTGGAGCGTTTCTTTGCCTTCCATGAACTGAATGTCGTCAACCAACAGGACATCCACATCCCGGTAGCGTTGTTTGAAGGCCAACTGAGTTCTGTTGCGAATTGCGTCAACGAATTCGTTGAGCAGGGCTTCGGTCGAGATGTATCGCACCGTGTAGTGCGAGTAGTGCTCGTTGACGTAGCGGCTGATCGCTTGGAGAAGGTGGGTCTTGCCGAGTCCAGCGTCACCGTAGATGAACAGTGGGTTGTAGGAGCGGCCAGGGGTTTCGGCGACGGCTCTCGCAGCAGCATGTGCGAAACGATTAGAATCGCCTATTACGAAGCTGTCGAACGTGTAACGGTCGTCCCCTGTGGACTCAGTCTTTTCGTCATCAGGTTCGATGAAAGCGTCGTCAAATTCCTCCTCTTGGCCCATTCCAGCGGGCACGAGGAGACGGTCGGTCTCGGACTCCGTGGTTTGCACATCGATACGCAAATTCACTGGTTCAGAGGTCGCGGCAATGATTGCATCCTGGACAATCGAGTGGTATCGCCCTTCGAGGCTCTCTTTGATGCGAAGATTAGGTACGACGAGAACAAGCTCGTCCTCGCCGTCACGAACAACTGTCACCTGATTGAACGTGCTTTGCCATACAGCGTCCGAAACCTGTTCGCGTATGGTTTGAGCACAGGTTGCCCAGAGTTGCGTTGCTTCATTCACGCAGCTGTCTTCTCCGTATGAATCAGCCGTCCACAAATGCATCTACACCTGTGGACAAACACGAGTAGCCGTGGCGGCGTATGCCGACGATGTTCGCTTTCCTATCCCGGTCGCCCGCTAGCGGACGAGGTGAGGAACCGTAGCACTGGCGATGTCCGAACGCGCAAGGTCGGCTGTGTGAGCGATCGGATGAGCACCGACGTCACCGCGGGACTTGTCCATTCGTAGGCATTTGTGCGCTACACCACTAACGTGGATGCATTCTGTCCGCAGTTCTTCGCATCGGCGTTGGTTTGACTTGTTCCCGGTGTGCACAGAGTCTGCAAAAGAGGGATCGCTGGAGGCATTCATGAAGCGCACTTATCAGCCAAACGTACGGAAACGTGCCCGCCGGCACGGATTTCGTCATCGCATGTCGTCGCGGGGCGGTCGGGCGATTGTTAAATCGCGCCGGCGGAAGGGTCGTCAGCGACTTTCAGCGTGATTGACGCGATCGCTGATCGTGCAACGTTCGAGAAGCTTTCTGGAGCTCGTAGCGTGCGTACCCGGTCTCTGTGGCTCCGCTATGCGCCTGACGGCAGTGAGCCCCCTCGCGTCGCGTTTGCGATCGGGCGACAAATCGGAAATGCAGTGACACGTAACAGAATACGCCGTCGGGTGGTGGGTCAATTGCGGGGATCGGATGCTATTGAGTTGCCTCCGGGAGCGTATCTATTCGGTGCCATGAGGGAAGTCGTCTCTAGCTCAACAGGGGCACTGCGCACTGAACTCTCGGAACTCCGACAGAAAATGATCGAACAGGAATCGAAATGAGTCCCCTTTCACGATCAATCATATGGTGTATTGAAAGATATCAAGATGCAGTAAAGGACCGCCCCACCCCGTGTCGCTATGTACCGACATGTTCATGTTATGCGGTAGAGGCCGTTGAACAGCACGGCGCTGTGCGAGGCAGCTGGTATGCGACGAAGAGGTTGGGGCGTTGCCATCCGTGGAGTCGGCGCAACGGCCTGGACCCGGTACCTGAAAGGGTAACGAACTGATGTTCGATCTAATTGCGCAAATACTCGCCTTTTTCTACTCACTAGTACCCAACTATGCGCTCTCGATCGCATTGTTGACGGTGGCTGTGATGACGGTAGTACTTCCACTGACACTCACGAGCACCAAGTCGATGATCAAGATGCAGCGTCTCCAGCCGGAGATGCGTGAGATCCAGCAAAAGTACAAAGACGATCGCCAGCGCATGAACGAAGAGCTGATGGCGTTCTACCAGGCGAATAGCATCAATCCGGTTGGTGGCTGTCTGCCGATGTTTATTCAGCTCCCAATATTCCTCGTCCTGTTTCAGGTGATACGAGGATTAACCCGGCGTACCACCGATACCGGGATCATGTTCGGCCAGACGAGTGAGCAGATTGCCGGGCAGGTTGAGCTCACCGGTCCACCGGATGTCGTGCAGAAATTCAACCCGGCGTATCTGCATGAAGACAGCACGATGTACGAGGACCTTGCTAACTCCAACGAGATGGTGTCCTTTGGCGTCGACCTCTCCCGATCACTCACCCAGGTTCTGTCCGATGGAGTTGTGGATGCGCTCCCCTACATCGCCATGATTTTGGTCGTGCTAGGGACGAGTGTGGTACAGCAGCGACAGATCCAAGGTCGAACCCGCAACACACAGACGAATTCGCAGCAGCAGATGTTGATGAAGATAATGCCGTATATGTTGCCGATCTTCGCGATCGCCATGCCTGCTGCGCTGCTGGTCTATTTCATCATGTCAAACGTGTTCCGCGTTGTGCAGCAGGGATACATCACCAGATCGATGTATGGGGACAACGACGGTGAAATCGAAGTGATTCGTCCCGACACATCGAAAGCGAAGAGCAAGGCTTCCAAGGCCGAGGTTACAACACAAGCTCGTCCGAAGTCCTCGAGTAAACGCTCAAGCGGTTCGGGAACAAAGAAGAAGTCGACGGCGAGCTCCAAGAGTCAGTCATCGAGTTCATCGGCTCGGAGTCGCCGAACAACCGCCGGAGAAGGCGGATCTTCAGGCGGACACTCCGGGCGTACAACCGCGGCGGGAACTTCCAAGCCGCGTTCGCGCAAGAAAAAGAAACGAAAGTAGGCAACGGTGGATTGGATCGAAACCGTAGGGGACACCATCGAGGATGCGAAAGACACCGCACTCGATCGACTGGGTGTAGCCATCGACGACGTAGAGTTCGAGGTAGTTGATGATGCAGAGACAGGTTGGTTCGGACGGGTCAAGAGCAAGGCACGTGTCCGGGCGAGGGTGAAGCCCAACAAGCCTCGCGAGAAACAAGACGATCGTGGTGCACGCCGCGGCCGCGGGCGAGGGCAGGGCCGAGCGAAGGCTTCAGGCTCGAAGCCGCAGCAGAAGAAATCAGCCAAGTCGGAGGAGTCCACTGGCGAATCAGGGGCTGGGAGAAGTGCTGATAAGACGAAACAGTCGGAACGTCCCAAGGAACAACGCTCGCCGAAGTCTTCGGCCAAGGCGTCTAAGCGTGATACCAAAACCAAGTCAAAAACACCGGCCACGGCCGAGCGAGGAGACACCGTGCGTGAAGATTTGAGCGTCGATGAACAAGCTGAGGTCGCCAAGGCCTTCATGACGGACCTACTCGTCGCATTCGAAATCGACGGCACAGTGGAAATTTCCACAGTCGACGAGGACACGCGTGAGGTAAGCGCTGATGGTGGTGACGGCATTGGACTTCTGATCGGTCCTAAGGGTCGGACCATCGATGCGATCCAAGAACTGGTCCGGACGACGGTGCAACGTCGATCGGCCCCTGGATCTGGTCGTGTCAAGGTTGACATCGCTGGATACCGGCAGCGCCGAAAGGAAGCGCTCGAGCGGTTCGTACTTGGTATTGCCGAGGAGGTCGTCGCCGAGAACGAAGAACGTGCGCTCGAGCCGATGAGTGCATCCGACCGCAAGATTGTCCACGATGCGGTATCTGAATTCGAAGGGGTCGACACTCGATCGGATGGCGAAGATCCACGCCGGCGCGTCGTTTTGGTTCCGTCGGATTGAAGTGGACGTCGCTGACGTCCTCGCTCGAGCGGCGCGTGAAGGGTTTTTGACCGAAGACGCATCGCTCAAGGGAACCGACCACACACAAGTTGCGCGTTGGTCATTGCCGTCACCTCCCGAATCCTGTGTGGATCTCGGCTCGGGTGGCGGCCTTCCTGCTTTTGTGCTCGCCGACCTATGGCCGGACTCACATTGGGTATTGACCGAGCAACGCTCCACGCGAGCGTCGTTTCTCCGTTGGGCTATCGCAGCACTTGGTTGGAGTGATCGAGTCTCGGTGCTCGACGGAGATGTCGGAGCCGATAAGTTCGCGAGCTGGCAAGGCCGCACGGTCGACGTGGTGACCGCGCGCTCGTTTGGTCCACGCGCGGTTGTGGTTGAGGTAGCTTCTAATATTCTAAGCGTCGGTGGAATGATGCTCGTGAGCGAGCGGCGTGATGGACCAAAATGGCCAGCGGACGCTGTCGCCCTTATGGGGTTTGATCTACTTCGTCAGACGTCCACGAGCAGCGGAACTTGGCGGACTTTGCGATTCAGCGGCGATTCCGAGTCTCTGCCTCGGTCCCTCAAGGCCATGCGGAGATCACCGCGATTTGACGACGACGTCGAATAGGATCCGCATACATAGCTTTTGATGTTGCGATTGCTGGTCATAGAGTTGAGCGCACTTGGTTGCGCGATGTTTCACGTGAAACATCGTTGGGTCAACCGATGACAGTAGTGGTTGGGATATGATGCCCGTGTCCTCGTCCCTGACGTAGAGGAGTCCCTTTGTTGGAACCACCATCCCGTCGTCGTCGGACGATCGCAATCGCCAATCAGAAGGGCGGCGTTGGGAAGACGACCACGACCGTAAACCTTGGGGCATCGCTGGCCGAGATGGGGCTACGGACACTGATCGTCGATCTTGACCCCCAGGCAAATGCCAGTACTGGTCTCGGTGTGAACCCACGAAACGTAGAGATCGCGATGTACGACGTGCTCCTTCATGACGCACCGATCGAAGACGCGATCGAAGGTACCTCGGTCCGCAACCTGTTCGTTGCGCCATCGAGTCTCGATCTTGCCGGCGCCGAGATTGAACTTGTGCCTGCCTTCAGTAGAGAGACCCGACTGAAGCAGGCGATCGACTCGGTTGGTGATCGATACGACTATGTGCTGATCGACTGCCCTCCATCTCTTGGCCTTCTCACGGTCAACGCGTTCTGTGCTGCGAACGAAGTACTTGTACCAATTCAATGCGAGTACTATGCCCTTGAAGGTCTGGGCCAACTCCTCCGCAACGTCGATCTGGTAAAGAAGAATCTCAATCCCAATCTTGATGTGAGCACAATCGTGCTCGTCATGTTCGATGCTCGTACGAACCTCTCTACGCAGGTCGCATCGGAGGTTCGCAGCCACTTTGGAGACAAGGTCTGCCGGCAGGTCATTCCTCGTTCAATCCGTCTATCTGAGGCACCTTCGTTCGGTCAGCCAATCACAACATTCGACTCGAAATCTCGTGGTGCGATCGCGTATCGCAGCCTCGCAAAGGAGGTGCATGGTGAACCGACCTAGTGGTTTGGGGCGCGGGCTTGGAGCGCTTATTCCTTCGGATATCGTCGGCGAAAAGACGGCGGCATACCTCGAGATCCCGATCGGGGATATCGTCCCCAATCGCTACCAGCCCAGGACGACGTTCGACGAAGAAGCATTGAGCGCGCTCGCCGATTCGATTCGAGAGATCGGAATCCTGCAACCCGTGCTTGTCCGCCCTCGCGAGGATAGCTTCGAACTGATCGCCGGCGAACGCCGGTGGCGCGCGGCCAAGCGGGCTGGCCTGACGCACATTCCGGCGATCATACGAGAACTAGAAGAAATGGGCAGCCTTCAGCATGCGATCGTAGAAAACCTGCATCGCATGGATCTCAATGTCCTCGACGAGGCCGCTGCTTATCGACAGCTTATCG
>JADFOM010000324.1 GCA_022562835.1 Acidobacteriota bacterium
GTTCCACCCCACATGCGTCGAGGATCGTAGGCGTGATGTCGATCGCGTGGCAGTAGTGGCGGCGTCGCTCACCACCCTCGATGCGGGCGGGCCAATGAATGATGAAGGGGTCCGCGACGCCACCCTCGTTGACCTCGCGTTTCCAACGTCGAAACGGGGTGTTGCCGGCGACGGTCCATCCCCAGGGGTAATTGTTGTGAATCGAGGGGCCGCCGATTTCGTCGATCCGTTCGATCGCTTCTGAGAGAGGCGTGTCGCAGACGTTCCAGGTTCTGAGGTCGTTGAGCGAGCCAGCTGGGCCGCCTTCGGAGCTCGCTCCATTGTCTGACATCACCAACACGATCGTGTTGTCTAGCTCGCCCGTCGACTCAAGGTGATCTATCAAACGGCCGATCTGTGCATCGGTGTGGGTCAACATCGCGGCGAATGCTTCCATATAGCGCGCGCAGACTCGGCGCTCGTCGTCACTGAGATCATCCCATGCCGGTACCCAATCCGGGCGAGGAGACAGTTCGGTCGTGTCGGGGAGTAGGCCTGATGCTTTCTGACGTTCAAAGATTTCGGCCCGCCAAAGATCCCACCCGAGATCGAATCGTCCTCTGTAGGCCTCGAGGTAGGAGGGCGGCGCTTGGTGTGGTGAATGACATGCGCCAGTGGCGAAATACAAGAAGAACGGCTTGTCCCCATCGGCGTTACGGAGATCGGTGAGCCACTCAATCGCCTTGTCCGCCATGTCCTCGGTGAAGTGATAGTCACTGCCCTCGGGCTGCTCGACCTGGTGGTTGTCGTGAATTAGCGCCGGACCGAAGTGGTTTGTTTCGCCTTCGAAGAACCCGTAATAACGTTGGAACCCTCGACCTAGGGGCCAGCGCCGACGCGACGCTCCGAGATGATGGTCGCTGCGTGGCGTGAGATGCCACTTGCCAACCCCATAGGTCGCCCAGCCCTGCGGTTCAAGCATTTCTGGGAGGAACCCGTGACGATGCGAGATGGTTGCGTCGTATCCGGGGAAACCCGTGGCGAGGTCGGTGATGCGACCCATGCCGACGCTGTGATGGTTGCGCCCGGTGAGCACACAGGCTCGGGTCGGTGAACACAGAGCGGTGGTGTGGAAGTTGGTGAAGGTAAGTCCACCGGCCGCGAGCCGATCGATCGTTGGCGTCTCGATGTCTGACCCATACGGGGCCAGCTGGGCATATCCGACATCGTCGAGCAACACGATCACGACATTTGGTGCGTCTTTCGGTGCACGAACTGGTTCGGGCCAATGTGGTTCAGATTCCCAGTGATATCGCCCGATCGTGCCTCTGAACTCGTCTGGTTCCATTCGTGGTCGCCTCCCGGTCTTGTGTGCACAGCGTCGCGCATCTCGGCTCGCAGACTGAAAATGCGTCTACTGGTTCGGTGCGGCGTGCGCGGAAATAATCTGAGATGATCGTCCAGATCTCGACATGGCTGGGGGAGCGAGTGGCAAAGAAGAACGACATTCCGCCGAGGGCGAGCGCTATCAACCTGGCGTGGATCAACAAGGCGCTCGCCGACCACGTCGACGGTGTCGTCAAGGGATTCGACATCGAGATCCTGGGGGAAGGTGAAGGGTTCACCGGCGCGATCGTGCGGGTCACTCTGCGTTACCCCGACGGCGCTTCGGGGCCTGCCTCGGTCATCGTCAAGCTGCCCACAGAGGGAGAGAACCGTGCCGCGGTCGAGGCCGTCGGCGCCTACGAGCGTGAGATCCGTGTGTATCGCGAACTGGCGAGCCGGATACCGCTCAGGATGCCGGACTGTCTGTTCAGTGACTTCGACGAGCAGCCGGGCTCGCAGCACACACCTGCGATCATCCGATTTCTCGATCGGCTTCCCTCCTGGCTCATGCCGTTCACGATCGCGTTCATTCGTTTCCTCGGCCGTTTCGCAAACCGCAGCTATGTCCTGGTTCTCGAGGACATGTGCTCGTCCCTGCCGGGTAATCAGGTCGCGGGCTGCGACGTCGATACCGCTCGTCGTGTGTTGTTGGAGGTCGCGGAGATGCACTCCGAATTCTGGGGTGCCGGAGCACAAGACGAACGGGCCTGGCTGTTGCCGGGTGACGTGGCGACGAACCTATTGGCCAAGGTAACGCTGGACAGCATGGCGCCTTTTCGTGAGAATTTCCGCGAGGAACTCGACGAACACGCGTTGGCGGTGCTCGACTATTACGAAGCACACGGCTCAACGATCGCCCATGAATTGCACGAGTCTCCGCTAACCCTGATCCATGGCGATCTACGGCTGGACAACATCTTCTTCGATGACGACGGTTCGGTTCGGGCGTACGCGGACTGGCAGGGCGTCGCCCTGTCGCCGGGCGCGTGGGATGTTGCCTATTTCCTCAGTGGCTCTCTCGACGAGTCAGTCGCCGACGGTGCTGTCGAAGGACTGTTGGAGGACTACTACGAAGCGCTGACGGCGCATGGCGTGAGCGATTACAGCTATGAGGACTTTCGGCGCGACATCGACATGGCCTTCGTGTTGATGCTCGGTCGAATCTCAGCGTTGGAAGAGCTTGATTTTGGTGAAGATCGCGGCCAGTTGCTGATTCACGGCTGGGTTCGCCGCCTGGTTGCATGTGTCGGCACGGTGGACTTGCCGCTCGCGGCCTGAGTCCTTGGAGTTCGGTTTAGGGCAAGCCAGCGTGAGGAACGTCTACAACCGTGGCGATGAGCCTTCCTGTTGCTGTGACAGATGCCAATTCGGGATGTGAATCGTCTGCGCAGAGTGCGAACAGCGTGCGACCGTCGGCACCGCCCAACATGCAGGCGAATACGGGTTGGCCGGTCTCGAGGGTGTCGGTGATGGTGCCGCCTTCTGTGACCCGTACCAGCCTTGAGCCCATGGCGTCGGCAAACCAGATGGCGCCGTCAGCGTCAAGACAGCAACCGTCGGGAGCGCTGCCTGTGACCTCGGCCCAGACGCGGCGGTTCGACAACGTGCCTTCCGGCTCGATGTCCCAAGCCTCGAAGTAGCCCCCAAACGTCTGGCCAACGATCAGGGTCAGATTGTCGGGGGTGATTACCGACCCGTTCGGAAAGAGCAGGTCGGTGGCGGCGACTGATGGGGTGCCGTCGGCGAGTACGAGTGCAAGTGTTGCGCCGCCAGGCTCTTCGCCGGCTTCGAAGTT
>JADFOM010000325.1 GCA_022562835.1 Acidobacteriota bacterium
GCCAAGGAGTAGTTCCGCGAACCCAGCTAGCCACCGTGAGTTTACTGATGCCTGCTAAGGTACAGGCTTGTTCTATGGTCATGCCCTTGCGGTCGAGCTCTTCAACAAGAAGGTTGCGAAACGCTTGGCCGTGGGTTGGTTTGGGGCTTTCGGTTGACCGGTGACGAGGCGCACGACCGGGTGCGCTCGATGCTCGAGCAGACCCTTGTGCATCTAACAGCTAACGCCGAGGGCGACGTCGTCGACCTTTGGCGACGCCACAGTGCTAGCGCGGCCAGCGCGTTTCTCGACGACCTCGCTTAAGAGCGAGGGGCAAGACTTCGCGGTCGGCAACGAACCGGAACTACGTACAGCTCACGATCCGCGAGAAGATGTTCGCGACAGACAACTGATTGCTCCATACCTGAGGTCTGCGGTCGCGTCGCTGCGCGGTGACACAAGATCGACTAGCTTTCGTCACTCGATGCCCACCATGGGCGGCATCCTTTGAGCTGGAGCACCCTTCTCAAGAATCCAGATGGCCGATGTAGGCAAACCTACAGAGGTGAGCCTTACGAGGAGCACGTTCAATGGTCCACCGACACGTCGAAAACGATGAGACGCTCTCGCCGGCTTACGCGGGCCGATTCGCCTCAGCACCGATACCCAAGAACCGGTTGCCTGACAGTGAGTCGACGCCGGGTGCCGTCTACAGGATGATCCACGACGAGCTGCTGCTCGACGGCAGCTCGCGGCTAAATATGGCCACCTTCGTCACCACGTGGATGGAACCCGAGGCCGAGACTCTGATGGCCGAGACGTTCGACAAGAACATGATCGACAAGGACGAGTACCCGCAGACCGCCGAAATCGAGCGCCGCTGCGTAAGCATCGTTGCAGACCTGTTCAATGCGCCCGCCGAAGGCGACGCCGTCGGCGTGTCGACGATCGGTTCAAGCGAGGCGGTCATGTTGGGCGGTCTCGCTATGAAGTGGAGATGGCGCCAACGTCGCGAGGCTGCCGGCCTTCCGACCGATCGACCGAACATGGTGATGGGGTCAAACGTTCAGGTTGTGTGGGAGAAGTTCTGCAAATATTGGGACGTCGAGCCGCGCTACGTGCCGGTCACGATTGACCGATTCGTCGTCGATCCAGATGACGTAATGGCACGCGTTGACGAAAACACGATCGGGGTCATCCCGATTCTAGGCACCACCTATACGGGCGAATACGAGCCGGTCAAGGAAATTCACGATCGAGTGGTGGCTTACAACACTAAAAACGACACCGACATCCCTATCCATGTCGACGCCGCTAGCGGTGGATTTGTTGCACCCTTCCTGCAACCGGAACTCGAATGGGACTTTCGACTGCCCCAGGTCAAGTCAATCAACGTGTCGGGTCACAAGTATGGACTCACTTACCCCGGCATTGGTTTCGTGATCTGGCGTTCTGACGACGACCTTCCCGAGGACCTCGTGTTTCACGTCAACTACCTGGGCGGTGACATGCCGACGTTCACGCTCAACTTCTCGCGTCCGGGTAACCAGATCATCGGGCAGTACTACAACTTCGTGCGCCTTGGCCACGATGGCTACCGACGTATCATGGAAAAGCTACGTGACATCGCCATCGGGCTGTCGAGCGCAATCGGAGAAATAGGACCATTCGAAGTAGTTGCCGATGGTTCGGCCATTCCCGTGCTCGCCTTCAAGGTGAAGGACCCATCAAAGTTCACGGCGTTCCACCTCTCAGACCAACTCCGCACCGGCGGGTGGCAGGTTCCTGCCTACACGATGCCAGATGACGCGACAGACGTCGCTGTTCTGCGCATCGTCGTTCGTGAGGGATTCAGCCAAGATCTGGCCAACGAACTGCTCGTGGCGATCGAAGAGGCCGCGGCGCATCTGAAGCAGTTCCCGCCCGGACATCCACCTCCCGCACCTGGCTTCAGCCACTAGTGAGTCGCTCGATCTCAGGACTGGACTAGTGAAAATGCAGTGGCACCGACAATTGCTGCTCAAACCCAAAGAACTGCGTTGGCGGATCGCCGCTCTATTCATGAGCGGCGCATTCTTGTTCGCGCTCGGCTCGTTCCCGGTGTATGCACAAAACGTCGATCCCGGCACCGTCGGCATCACTTTCGTCGTGGGTTCGGTCCTGTTCACCGCTGCCGCGTACAGCCAGTTCCTGGACGTAATCAACGGCTCGCGGACCCCAGGTCAACCCGGTCGATTCCGATTCTGGGCTTGGTCGCCCGGCGACATGATGTGGTCGGCGACGGCCGTTCAGCTTGGCGGCACGCTGTTCTTCAATTTCAGCACGATCGACGCCATGATCGAAAGCCTCTCGATCGAGCAGACCAACCACCTCGTATGGGCCCCAGACCTCTTCGGCTCGATCGCCTTTCTCATGGCCAGCCATCTCGCGTGGCTCTGCGTCTGTGGTCGGCGTTGGTGCGTGCGAACCGATGACGATGAATGGTGGATCTCGGCGCTGAACTATGTCGGCTCATTCTTCTTCATGGCGGCGGCCATCGCTTCTTTCACCCTCGAGACGACTGGCGAGACTTTGAACCTCACGATCGTCAACATCGCGACGTTCCTTGGTGCGAGCTGCTTCTTCGTCGGCGCCTACCTACTCCTGCCGGCGTCTAGCAACACAAGCACCAGCCGGGAGTCCTGAGGCGTCGGGACGAGGGTTTTGCTGAGCGGCCTACTAGCTCTCGATCCACGGACCAATGCCGCTGATTCGATCGATGGTTACCCGCACCACGACAGAGTCAGCGGAGTCTCGCAAGGCCAATGGGTGACGACCCAGACCTGCGTGAGTCATAGCCAGCTCATCCATCAGGTTCGGGTCCGCCCCAGGCTCTAGAGCGGCCCTGCCCCGAATGATCAGGTGACGCTGGAAACCCCGCTCATTACGTTCCGTGTCCTCTATCGACAGTAGAATTCGCGGATCACGGGCAAGGTTTTTGGCCTTTTGGCTGTTGGTGTCTGTGCCGAACACGATCTCGTCTTCTTGGGCGATCACCCAGACAACCGAAACCTGTGGGGAGTCGTCGCTGTTGTTAGTCCAAACGTGCGCCACTGCGTCCGAACCGAGCAACGCTTGAGCCGGCGCCGGAATCGACACCCTTGCGGAACTCTCCATGGCGCTCCCCCACCTCCGAGA
>JADFOM010000031.1 GCA_022562835.1 Acidobacteriota bacterium
ATTGGTTCCAGCTGGTCACCGCCATCACCGACCCTCTTGTCTGTTTTTCTGACCCCTGGAGTGCCCAAAACGGCATCCTAGGGGTCAGAAAAACCGCAAGGCGGACGCAAGGGCGTCGATCGAGGTCGTGACCTCGAGATGGTCGCGGTCGCGGAGCCACCCCAGGTTCGCGACATGGAGCGGATCGTCTGGGTCGAATCGATTCAAGAACACGACGTGTGTTAGATCCCCCATCTCGATCGTTGCGCTGCGTACCGCGTTGATAACCCCGAGGCGCGCATCGGCGACCAGAACCACCCGGTCGGGAGCGATCCGCTCGATCAGATCGAGATTGTGTCCGTCGTCGGCAAGGGGCGAGTAGACACCGCCTACCCCCTCGATCAGCCCGATGTCGACTCCGTCGTCAAACGAACACGCCGCAACCAGCTCATCTAGGGTCGGCGCGCTCACGCCGAGCGATGCAGCGGCCATCGGTGGGGCCATTGGAACCGGCAAGGAAAATTGGCACACCGCCGATTCGAGTTCACCGCTGGCGGCACTCAGCACTTCTGAGTCCAGCGGGGCGGGGTCATCCGGATCAAACGACTGCACTGGCTTTCGAGCCGATACGTTGACCCCTTCGGTGCGCCACCGCCTCAGCAGCGCGGCCGAGGCCCAGGTCTTTCCGACCTCGGTCTCGGTACCCACCACGAAGACGAGTTGGTCAGGACGGGTCAATCGACATCTCCTCGAGGGCCGCGGCGAGCTGTTCGACCTCGTCGTTTGTGTGTGCAGCCGACAACGTCACCCGCAGCCGCGATGTTCCCGGAGCTACCGTTGGCGGACGGATGGCGGGGACCAGTAGACCCCGAGACTCCAACTCCGCTGACGCCGCGACAGCGGCGGTCTCGCTGCCGATCACAATCGGCAAGATCGGACTCGGATGACCAGGTCTGAAGCGATCGATGTGGCCGCGTAGCGTCGCGGTCAGCGCGGCACCTTCAGGAGACCGGACAACGGCCAGTGCAGCGGTCGCGGCGGCCATGTCGGGCGGCGTCGACGCAGTTGTGAATATGTATGAACGTGCCCGATTCACGAGCAGGTCGCAGAATGGTTTTGGACCGGCGACGAAACCACCAAGGGAACCGAGCATCTTTGACAACGTGCCGATCCGCAGGATCTCTGCACCGGTCGAGTTGAGCTCGGGGAGTTCGAAGACGGCGTGAGCATCGTCGAGGATGAGCAGCGCGCTGTGTGCCGCGCACACCGACGCGAGCTCGGCGATTGGTGCCAGGTCACCGTCCATCGAGAAGATGCTGTCGCTCACGACGATCCCGCTGTCGCCAGACTCGGCGAGGATCGCGTCGACCCTTGCGACGTTGCGATGGTCGAAGATCTTCACCGGTGCTCGTGCCTGGCGGCATCCGTCGATGATCGACGCGTGGTTTAACTCGTCGGAGCAGATGACCGAAGCGTGCGCCCCGAAGGTAGTCATGGCGCCGAGGTTTGCCGCGAAACCGGTGGGGAAGAGCGTGGCTGAATCGGTACCTCGCCAGTCGGCCAACTCGGCCTCCAGGTCCGAATGCAGGGCCCGCGAGCCCACTATGAGGCGTGCCGAACCACTGCCAGCACCGAGTTCGCATGCGGCAGTTGCTGCTGCCTGAGTGACGGCCCGGTGGGTGGCGAGACCCAGATAGTCGTTCGACGCGAACGAGACGATCTTTGCGTTTGTCGAACGTATCGAGCCACGGGGCCCCGTAAGGGCGAGGTCGCGTGGAGCGCGACGCTGGCCGGCTTCGTCGATGCCGACGAGTTCCTCCTCGACGATCTCGGCCCAATACATCTAGGCCGACTCCGTCTCGAAGACTGCTGCAATCGAATCCGCCAGAGTGTCCACGACCTCGTCCAGCTCGGTTGTGTCGAAACTCAATGGCGTCATGATCACGACCACCGCCCCTAGCGGTCGCAACAGAACGCCGCGTCGAACCGCTTCTGCACACACTCTGCGCGCCGCAAGCCCAGCGGTTAGCGACCCGTCGCCTGTTGCACGAAGCTCGACGCCGACCATCAACCCCTGCTGACGCACCGCGGCGACAGGGCCTAGAGGTGCAATGTCTTTATCGAGGCGTCGTGTGAGGTGATCTGCTGAGAGCGCAACGTTTGAGAGGATGTCGCGTTCGACAAATAGCTCGAGGTGGCGCAATCCAACCGCACATCCCAGCGCATGACCGCTGAAGGAATGGCCGTGATAGAACGTCCGCTCGCCCAGATCCTCACCGAGAAATGTCTCATAGACGCGGTTGGCGACAACCGTCGCAGACAACGGGATATAGCCGGCAGCGATGCCCTTGCCTAGGACCATGATGTCTGGGCGGATGGCGCAGATCTCCGATGCAAACATTGCGCCGGTGCGTCCGAACCCGGTCGCGACCTCGTCACAGATCACCGGGATTCCGAAACCTTGGGCAGTCTCCACAAATTGCCGCACGTCAGCGGGTTCGGCCACCAAGATGCCTGATGCGCCCTGCACGAGTGGTTCGAGTATCACCGCCGCGAGGGAATCGCCGTACTCGGTGAGGGCGCGAACCGCCTTTTCGGCCCAGTCGGGATCCGCATACCCGGGAGTCCGCGAGACGGGAAATCGCAGGGTGTCGAACAACTCGGTGCCGAAACCTCCTGCACCGAGCGCCAGCGATCCTACTGTGTCGCCGTGATAGGCATCACCGAGCGCTAGGTAGCTAGTCCGCGAATGAATGCCTTGGTTGAACCAGAACTGAAAGGCGATTTTGAGCGCCTGCTCGACGGCGGCCGCACCATCAGAAGCAAACAGGATATGGGCCTGTTCGACCGGGACGATTTCGGCAAGCCGTTCCGCGAATTCGATCGTCGCCCGGTTGCCGTTTCCGAGCATCGTCGAGTGAGCGACACGATCGAGTTGAGCGTGAGCTGCCGCGGTCAGTTCGGGTTCCACATGGCCCATCGTGTTCACCCAGAGCGACGAAATCGCGTCTAGGTAACGTTTGCCGTCTACGTCTACGAGATGATGTCCGACGGCATGATCGACTATCACCGGCTCATTCTGCGCGTAGACGCTCATCTGTGTGAAGCCATGCCAGACGACATCGGCGTCGCGTGTGGTCCACTCCGCCGCTGTCGACGACCGAGACGGGTCACTCATCGGCCGCACTCGAGCTCGACTCGATCTGGGGCCAGACCGGGTCTCGTTTGCCGAGAAACGCAGCCATACCCTCCGCTGCCACGTCATCGCCAGCATTGGCCGCCATCACGATCTTCGTGAGATCATAGGCGGCGCTCTCGGCGAGTTCGACCTGCTCGTAGAAGGCCTGCTTGCCGATGCCAATTGTGTGAGCGCTGAAGCGAGTGATCGACTCGATCAGCGTCGCGACCGCGTCGTCTAGATCCTCACGGTCGACGACCCGATTGACCAGGCCCCATGCCGCTGCCGTCGTCGCGTCGATCGGTTCGCCGGTTAGCAACATCTCCATCGCCCTCTTGCGCCCGATGGCACGGCTAAGCGCGACCATAGGGGTCGAACAGAACAGCCCGATCTGTACACCAGGGGTCGCGAATTTAGATTCCCTCGAAGCGACGACGAGATCACAGGAGGCAACCAGCTGGCAACCAGCCGCAGTAGCGACACCGTCTACCTTCGCGATGACCGGTTGAGGCACGGCATGAATGGCCAGCATCACCTCAGAGGAGAGGTCGAACAACATTTCGTAGTAGCCCGGGTCTCGGTCGACCATCTCGGAAAGATCGTGACCCGCAGAAAATGCCGGTCCGGACGCGGCGAGGACTATCGCGTTGACCTCGCTGCTGGTGCCGAGAGAGTGCAGGAGGTCGCGTAGATGGTTGAGCGAGTCGAGCCCGAGGCTGTTGCGGCGTTTTGGATTGTTGAGGGTGATCGTGGCGACACCGGAGCTGATCGAACATTTTATGGTGTCGCTAGCTGGGACGGTCATAGCCTCAGTATTCCCCAAATCGACCCTCTCGCCCGGTTCGGGTAGGTGCGCCGTATCGGTGGGCCCTACGATTGCGGCGTGAATCGACCGCTGATCCAGTCCGCACACGACGCTCTGCTGACGCAGCGCCGCATGTTGAGCGCAGCCGAGCTCGATGCGCTATCGCGCGTCGAGGACAGCGCAGTGCCGGCCTTGGCCGCTCTCGCGCACGAGGTGCGGTTGTCATGGGTGGGTGAGACGGTCGAGGTCGAGGGCATATTGTCGGCCAAGACCGGCGGCTGTCCCGAGGACTGCCATTTCTGTTCGCAGTCGGCCAGCTTCGACACCGAGGTGAAAGCCACGCCGTGGCTCGACACCGATGAGGTAATAGCTGCAGCAAAGGAGACTGCCGCGCTCGGCGCGTCGGAGTTTTGCATTGTCTTGGCCATCAAAGGCCCCGATGAGAAGGTGATGAATCGCATTCTCGAGCTCGTGCCGGTGATTCATGAGGCGGCAGGGATCAACGTGGCTGTGAGCGCAGGGATCCTCAATGCCGACCAGGCGAGACGGCTCGCCGAGGGCGGTGTTCACCGTTACAACCACAATCTCGAAACGGCTCGTTCGTTCTTTGGTGAAGTTGTGACCACCCACGGTTGGGAAGAGCGCTTCGAAACGTGCGAGCTCGTACGCAAGAACGGCATGGAGCTGTGCTGCGGTGCATTGTTGGGGATGGGGGAGAGTCATGAACAGCGACTCGAACTCATCGAGGAGCTGCGAGCCGTGAAGCCGCACGAGGTGCCGATCAACTTCTTGAACCCGCGGCCGGGGACACCTCTGCAGATCCGCAAGCCGGTGGCTCCGATCGAGGCGATTCGGTGGATTGCGCTGTTCCGGCTCGGGTTGCCCTCGGTGATCCTGCGTTATGCGGGTGGGCGGGAGATCACCTTGCGCGACCTTCAGGCGATGGGCCTTACGTCTGGCATCAACGCGCTGATCGTCGGCAACTACCTGACGACGTTGGGACGTACACCAACTGAAGATCTTCAAATGCTCGAGGATCTGAAGATGCCGATCGGTTCGTTGTCCGCTGCATTGTGATGTTTCACGCCGGGTGAGGTCGCGATGAGCGGCGGCTCTGCCTTTTGTATCGGTTGCGGCTCGCGCGACTGCTCAGGCTGTCTCCCGCCGCTCGATCCACCGCGGCACTGCTCGCTGTGCGGTGGCTGGCTGGCTGTGCGTGTCACCCCGATTGGCTGGCGGGCGCGATGTAAGGTGCACGGCGAGACGGCCAACGATTGAGGGGTCGACGCGCAGAGACAGGGTGCGACTGCGGTCTTTGTGAGAGTCTAGTGAGATGCGCTTTCTACGACCCTTGAGCCTGCTCGCGGTATTCGTCTTGATCGCGGCCGGATGTGGTGATGACGATGTGTCCGGCTCCGCTGCATCGAGTGAGCTGCCGTCAACCGCTGAGATCGTCAACTGCGAGGAAGCCGGCCCCCTGGCGAAAGGCCCGGCCACCTTCGAGCACGATGGGATCCAACGCGAGTATGTGATTTCGGTGCCTAGCGCGGTCGTGGACGAGCCCGCGCCGCTGCTTTTCGACTTTCATGGCTTCGGCGGCGGCCCTGCGAGCCAGGAAGCCACTTCGCGACTTGGTGAACTAGCGACCGAACGGGGCTACGTAGTGATCACACCACAGGGTGAACCCCTGACCGTCACCGCCGAGACGGCGGGTGGTATCGACACGAGCGAGGTTGACGGGGTCGCCTTCTGGAACATTTTCGGTGCAGGCGGGATGACCCTCGGCGCAGATATCGAGGATCTTGGCGATATCGATCCAGACGAGATAGGTGCTGACGATATTGGTTTCGTCGAAGCACTGCTCGATGATCTGGTCGGTCGGTCCTGCATCGACGAGTCACGTGTTTACGCGACAGGGATGTCCAACGGTGCCGGGATGTCGACGACGCTGGCCTGTGAGCTAGGTAGTCGGTTTGCCGCAATCGCTCCTGTCTCGGGGGTCAACCTGACAGGTGACTGCACTGGAACGGGGTCCGTGTCGATCTTCGCGATTCACGGGGACGCCGACGCAATCGCTTCCTACGATGGCGATTACTTGTACGGCTTCGAGCTCGGTAACCCAGCCGTGCCCGACCGCATGGCTCAGCTCTCCGATGTAATGGGCTGTGAGACCGCTCTTGGTGCCGTCGAACTCGACATGGGCGTAAGAGAAGAGGCGTGGACCGATTGCAGCGATGATGTCGATGTCATGTTGTGGACTGTTGCGGGCGGCGAACACACCTGGGGCGGTGATTTCGAAACCAGCGAGGAATTGTTGGACTTCTTCGACGCGCACCGCCAGTCCGCCTAGTTTCGACGCCGGTCAGCCGAGCGGGTCAGGTCAGTCCCGTACGAGGTAGGCCGTGACCTGCAACGTCACGCCATCGGTCTTGCCATAGCCGACGGCGGTTGCGCTGTTGAGCCAGGCGAACGTTTCTGACGCTGTCTCGAACGAAATGAGTTCGCGGATTCCGTCGTCGCCGCTCACTCCGCTGCCGCGGTATGCGATCACCTCGTCGCCGGTGCCGATCCGAGCGCGCACATCGAGCTGTACGTGACCGGCACTGTCGACGGTGACGTAGTCGAAGCCCGATACCGGGCGCTCACCCTCCCAGTGTGGCGACGTTGCTGTGCCATGGAACTCGGCGTCGAGACGGAACCCGGCGGGACACGCGCCGATCATGTTCGATTCGATGTCTGCGGTGATGGTGAAGAACTCTTCGAGGTTGGCCATGGGGGCACGGTAGCCGATCGGCAATACTGTTCAGATGGTCCAACACGAACGCCTCCACGTCGACATCGTGAACCGCGTTGCGACGGTTACTTTTGACCACGCCGCAACACGTAACTCGATCACCAGCGACATGTGGACGGTGATTAGAGACGTTTTTCACGGATTTGCATCGAATCCCGATGTGCGTGTTGTGGTCTTGACCGGAGCAGGCGATCACTTCGGTTCGGGGGCGGACGTATCCAGAATGAGTGATCGCGGACCTGGTGTCAGTGCCCTTGACGCAATGCGCGAGGTCGGTTCTGCCACGCAGGCAATCTACGAATTGGCGAAGCCGACCATCGCTCGCATGCGCGGCACCGTCGCAGGCGCGAGTGCCAACCTTGCTCTCGCGTGTGATCTCCTGATCGCCGATGACACGATGCGTTTCATCGAGGTCTTCGTGAGGCGCGGCCTCACCATTGACGCGGGCGGCTCCTGGTTGTTGCCGCGACAGATCGGCATGGCACGCGCCAAGGAGATGGTTCTGCTCGGAGACGCCGTCGATGCCGGCGCCGCACGCGAGATGGGTCTGGTCAACCGGGTTCTCTCTCCAGCTGACCTCGACGCATGCGTCGATGAACTCGCTGGCCGACTCGCCACCGGTCCTGCAATCGCGATGGGCATGTCGAAGCGACTCTTGAACCAGGCGTACTCGGTGTCGCTCAACGAGGCGCTTGAAGCCGAGTCACACGCACAGGTCGTGAACTTTCAAACCCCCGACGCCAGCGAGGCGATGCGAGCCTTCATCGAAAAGCGCGCACCAAAGTTCGAGTGACTATTCCTTCGAGTGACTATTCTTGAGCGACTATTCGAGGGTGTGGCGAACGTGGCCGGTCTCGTTCACGCTGCGGATGGAGCGCACACCATTCGATGAAGCCTGTACACGCATGATGCCGCAGTAATCGATATTAAATCGAAACGGATCGTCGACACCCAACTGCGTCATGAGGTAGACGCCCATCACCATGCCGTGGCAGAACACCGCAACTGTGCCGCCGCGGTTCGCTTGCACGATCGCATCGAACCCGTCGAGCACGCGGGTCTTGAAACCTTCGAAGTCCCCGTTGAACAACGACCATGGATCATTGAGGAACTCGGCGACGATTGGATCCTCGTTGGTCATCTCTTCCATTGGCACGTAACGGTTGGATTCGCGATCGACTTCACAGAGGGCGTCATGGAGTTCGATCTCGATGCCGAGCATGTCTGCGAGCGGTTCTGCGGTCTGGCGGGCACGGTTCATGGTGCTGGATGCGATTCGGGTGATCGACTCGCATTGCAAGAAATCGGCCGTCAGTTCAGCTTGCCGTCGGCCCATGATCGATAGCGATGGATCGGCCGCTTGGCCTTCTTCGCGCTCGTCGCGTTCTGGTCGGCCGTGCCGCACGATGATCAAATCCACCGGAGGGAGACTAGCGAAGTTGAGCATGAATCGCTCCAGCCGCCCAAGACCTGAGATCTTCTATCGTGGGGACACACGAGGTTGAGAGGTGCGAAATGAAAGCAGTAATACTGGACGGTCATGGCGACATCGATGTCTTGGCAGTGGTCGAGGTGGAGATGCCCGAGCCCGGACCCGAGGAGGTGCTGGTCGATGTCGTGTCCTCGGCGTTGAACCGTGCAGATCTACTTCAACGGATGGGCCTCTACCCCGGCCCCGATGCCGAGGTCGAGATACCTGGTCTCGAATTCGCGGGACGGGTCCGTGCGGTTGGTGAGCGCGTCGCGGAGCGGTCCGTAGGTGACCTGGTCATGGGCATAGTCGGCGGTGGCGCGCACGCCGAATGCCTTGTCGTGCACGAGCGTCAGACGATGTTGGTGCCAGATGCGATTGCGCTGTCAGACGCCGGTGCAGTTCCGGAAGTTTTCATCACAGCATTCGATGCATTGGTGGTGCAGGGTGGGTTGACCTCGGGCCGCACGGCGCTTGTCCACGCAGGTGCTTCGGGAGTTGGCACAGCAGCGATCCAGATCTGTCGCTCTATCGGTGCGCGGGTGATCGTTACGGCCAGCACAGCCAAGGTGGAGGCTTGCCGCGCCCTCGGCGCGACCGCCGTGGACTATCTGAGCGACGATTTTGTTGCAGTGGTGCACGCCGAGACAAATGGTGCCGGTGTCGACGTGGTACTCGATGTGATCGGAGGCGACTACGTCGGGCGGAACATCGAGTGTTTGTGTACCGGTGGCCGCATCATCCAGGTTGGGGTTATGGATCCATCATCGGTCGAGTTTTCTGTCGGAGCGCTCCTCTCCAAACGAGCAGGCATCATCGGTACGGTGTTGCGGGCACGCCCGCTCGATGAGAAAATCGCCATTACGCAGCGCTTTACCCGCGAGATGTTGCCGCTGCTCGCAGACGAGACGATGAAGCCTGTCATCGACTCGCGCTACTCTCTCGATGATATTGCGGCGGCCCATACGTATATGGCGTCAAACGCCAACATAGGCAAGATCGTGCTGGAGATTTCCTAACGCCGAAAGAGCGGTGTCTGACACCAGCACCAACATGGAGTCGAACGCCAACATCTCCAAGATCGTGCGCAACGCTTCAGCGCCGCTGGTCGGGGTGCTCCTGAAACGCTCGCGTGCGAACGGTAAACACCGAATCACCGCTGAGAACGCCGCCGCGTCCGAAGAGACGCCCGTTGGCCCAATTGGACAAGCCGAGTTCTGGACGGGACAAGGCGTATTGACCGTCGACCCAGCGGGTGAACCCGTTGCCGACAAACGGGGCATCGATGGCTTCGTTGAAACGGTTCTGTAGCAAGACATCGCCGGACAACAATGTGGCGACAAGTCGGGGGCTCTGGTCGTTGAACCGGCCGATCGCGTCGTCGACATCATCGACGATCACCAAGGTGATCTCTGGACTGTTCTCCCACTCCCACTCGATGCCGAGCTCGTCGGTAGCGATCATTTCGGCGGACGGCTCGTCGACAATTCCGTTGGCACGAGCTATCGAAACCTTGTTCGTAAAGCGCTCCGCTGGAACGAACGGTTCGCCGCCTTCAACCACGTGCAACTTTGCGTTCGCGTCGAGCGCGTCCGCGGCCAGGTCGAGTCCTGCGAGTACGGCCGGTACCAGTACAGCGGCACCCGAGCGGGTCACGCAACAGGTGTTGAGAGTGTTGCAGACCTTGCGGTCGAGGGAGTTGGCGACAATGGTCGTGACCTCGTCGGGGTCAGCGTCGTCGGCGACCACGATCCAAGCGCCACCGGTCCCATGAAGGCTGACGGGTGTGCCAGCCTGTGCAGCGACGGCCCCGAGTTGGTCGACAGCAGGACCCGAACCACGCGCTACCGCCAGCGACAGACGCTGGTCACCGAACATCGCCCAGCCAGCCGCGTGCGATGGATCGTCTACGAGTGATGCGGCACCACTGGGAAGGCCGGCCGTTTTCAACGCGGGTTCGAGAGCAGCTTCGACGATTGCGCGGGCTGTACCAAGCGCGGCGCTCCCGATGCGAAAGACGACGGTGTTGCCCCCCTTGAGGACTCCTGTGGCGTCTGCGAATACGTTGGGTCGACCCTCGAACACGAACCCGATCACCCCAAGACCCGCTCGGTATTGTTCGATGTGCCATCCGTCGTGCCTAACCGTTTCGACATGGGCACCGCGGGTGGACTCCGATGCCGCCCAGCCGCGCAGGCCCTCGATCATCGCGGCGCGCATCGAAGCGCCGAGCTCGAGGCGTGTGGTGGAGCGCCCGCGGTCGTGAGCTTTTCGAACGTCTCGGGCATTGGCGGCGGAGATCGAAGCGAAGATCGCATCGTCGGCGAGGCGGTCTGCAAAACTCAGATAGAACGCATCGATCTGGCCGTCCGATACCGACGCCATCTCCGAGAAAGCCTTGGTGGCGCGCTCGACGGACTTGGCGGCGGCGTCGCCAGCTGCCAACGGTATGTGCAGAAGGTCGCCTGTGCGGTCGAGCACCAGGAGCCTGTCGCCCTCGGTGAACGCCTCGGCGAGCGCGTTGGAAACGTGCGTGATGCGGTCGCCGCCGAAGATCACCGGCATGCCTGCTTCAAGCGCGCGAAGCCGGTCAGCGGTCATGGCAGGACGCTCAGCGGGTGTCAATGGTGGCGTAGTCTCGGGCTTCGGGGCCGGTGTAGACCTGACGGGGGCGAGCGATACGGGAGTTTTGCTCGAGCATTTCGGACCAATGCGCCAGCCATCCCGACGTACGTGCAATCGCGAAGAGCACGGTGAAAACCTCGGTGGGAAAACCCATCGACTGATAGATCAGTCCGGAGTAGAAGTCGACGTTGGGGTAGAGCTTGCGATCGATGAAGTAGCTGTCGGCCAGCGCGGCCTCTTCGAGCTTCAGAGCGATATCGAGGAGGGGGTTCTGACCCGTGACTTCGAATACGTCGTGAGCGGCCGCCTTGATGATCGTCGCTCGAGGGTCGTGGTTCTTGTAGACGCGGTGCCCAAAACCCATAAGTCGTCCGTCGCCTGTCTTGACGGAGTCGATGAAGGCATCGACCTGGTCATAGGAGCCAATGTCGGCAAGCATCTTGAGAACCGCCTCATTGGCACCACCGTGACGAGGTCCGTAGAGACCAGCGCACGCGGCCGCGACCGTCGAGTAGGGATCCGCATGCGAACTACCTACTATGCGGGCGGTTGTCGTCGAACAATTCTGTTCATGATCGGCATGCAGAATGAACAAGATGTCGAGCGCACGCTGCAGGGCCGGGTCGGTGGCGTAGTCGTCCTCGGCCATCTTGAACATCATCGACAAGAAGTTGGTGCTGTAGTCGAGATCGTTATCGGGGAATACGAACGGGAGACCCTGGCTGTGACGGAAGGCCGCCGCAGCGAGCGTGGGCAACTTCGCGATGAGCCGCACGACCTGTTCATGACGGACCTCGGGATCGTCAATTTCCTTGGCCTCGGGGTAGAACGTGGACAGACCAGCCACGGTGGAAATGAGCATGCCCATGGGGTGGGCGTCGTAGTGGAATGCATCGAATATGCCGCTGCGAAATGACTCGTGGATGTACGTGTGGTGTGTGATTTCGTGGACCCAAGTGTCGTATTGATCCTGGGTCGGTAGTTCACCGTTGATCAGGAGGTAGGCGACCTCAAGGTAGGTGGACTTTTCCGCGAGTTGCTCGATTGGGTAACCGCGGTATCGCAGGATGCCCGCTTCGCCGTCGAGTTCTGTGATTGCGCTGTCTGTGGCCGCTGTATTGCCGAGTGCCGGATCGCGAAACCAAACCGGACCGAGGAGTTCGCGCCATTGTGCTCCGTCCACGGCTCCACCGGAGATGGGAATCTCCACAGACTCGCCGCTTCGGTTGTCCGTGATGGTGATACTTTCGGTCACTCTGGTGGCCTTCCTAGGTCATGCAACGCAGCGAGGCTACCTAAGTCCGTTGGATGGGTAGACATTGAACCCCACGACGCATGACCCTGTGCGCTACAGCGGAGTGTTGTCGTGGCGGCGTTCGGGTAGCTGCTCGCGCTTGCTTTGAAGCATCGCCAAGCCGGCAGAAACTTCCCTGCGCGTGTCGCTCGGGTCGATGACCGCGTCGATCGAACCACGGCTGGCGGCGATGTAGGGATTGAGCAGCCGTTCCTCGTAGTCATCGGCGAGTGCGGCGCGTTCGGTTTCGCTGGCCGAGCGATGAAGTATTTCCACAGCTCCCTTTGCGCCCATGACGGCGATCTCGGCCGACGGCCACGCGAACGCCAGGTCGTTCCCCATGTACTTGGAGTCCATGACGATGTAGGCCCCTCCATATGATTTCCTCAGCGTGACGCTGATGCGGGGAACGGTGGCACGGGCGTAGGCAAAGGCGAGTTGGGCGCCGTAGCGGATCATTCCGCGCCATTCGAGGTCCTTGCCAGGGTAGAAACCGGAGGTGTCGACCAAGGTGATGATCGGAAGGTTGAATGCGTCGCATAACGCGACGAATCGTGCGCCCTTTCGACTGGCAGGTATGTCGAGTGTTCCGGCCACCGTCTGGGGTTGGTTCGCGATCACTCCGACGCTATGGCCGTCGATGTGAGCTAGCGCGGTGACCAGATTCGCGGCCCACGTCGGGCGCAGTTCCATGAGGTCGCCGTCGTCTGCGATCGAGCCGATCACCTCGCGTATGTCGTAGCTGCCGGTTGCGGTGTCGGGGAGAACGTCGTGAAGTTCAGTGGTTTGGCGATCGGCGGGATCGGTCGTGGGGCGAGGATCTGCGAGCTGATCGGTGTTGGGGGGCAGCCGTTCGAGGAGTTCATCGACGAGTTCGTCGCCTCGGCCTCGTCGTTGACGATGAAGTCGACGACGCCAGTGTTTCTCGCGTGTGCGGCTGCGCCGCCCAGTTCGTCGGTTCCGAGGGTCTGGCCAGTGAAGTTGCGCACCATCACGGGGCCGGAGACGAACGCGTAGGAGTCGGTGGTCATGATGACGATGTCGCACAGGCCAATCAGTAGTGCTGGTCCAGACACGGCTGGTCCGAGTACCACACAGATGATCGGCACAACGCCGCTTGCTCGGACCATTTCGCGAGCGGCAACTCCCCAGCCGTGCACCGCGGCGAGCCCGGCCTCGATGTCTGCTCCGCTCGAAGCCAGACGTATTACGAGTGGTAGGCCTTCGTCTATTGCAGTGCGAGCTGCCGTCGCCATCGTTTCGCCGTCGGCTGGATGAATCGCACCACGCTTATGGGTCGGGTCGAACGCGATTTCAATCCGGGGGCGCTGGCCCAGCCGGGCGCTGGCGCTGGTTGCACCCTCGACATTGGCGCGGAGTTCGACAGTTCTGGTCACGGACTTACACTACGCGCAGCCGAGCGAAGGTTTAGCGCTTGGCGAGTTCTCCGGCGACGTAGACACCCGGCTGGTCCGGAGCAGCCGTGGCGATCAGTTCGAAGAGAAGTTCCTGTACCGCCAGCGCGGGGGCGCTCAATGTTGTCCGTCGCGATGTTGCGATCCCAACCGATCTGCGGTCCATGCCCGATAGTCGAACCCGCTTCGTCTCGGTCTGAAACCCCAACGGCGCGGCCGTCGTGGGAACTATCGCGGGGGCGAATCCTTGGAATGCCAGCGACGCTAAGAGTCGCATGCCGTCGACCTCGGCTCGGATCGTGAGCTCCACCGCAGCGCGCTCAGCAGCCTTGTCAATGACGTTGCGAAAGGCGATACCGGGCGGCGGTATCAGCACGCGGTGCTGTGACAGGGTCTCCATGTCGATGAGGTCGTGCTGTGCGAGTTCGTGATCGATAGGGGCGAGGACGATCGCCTCCTCCTCGAAACACGCGACGGTTGCAATGTCGGGGTGATCGATGGGGGTTTGGACGAGGGCAAGGTCAAGTTGGCTGTCGGCAACCAGGGGAACCAGTGATGTGGTGGTCGCGTCAACCGTGATCAGGCGGAGGTCCTCGAACCGATCATCGAGTAACTCCAGCAAGCGCGGCAAGAGCCAGCGTGCCGAAGTACCGATCATTCCGCATCTCACCTCTCCGCTGATCTCGTCGCGTAAGGCGGAAACGTCACTGTCGATCGATTGCAGTTCGGATCGGATGATGCGAGCGCGCCTGACAACCGCGGTGCCTTCGGCCGTGAGATCCCCGCTACGCCGCTCGACAAGGGTTACATCAAGCTCGCGCTCAAGACGCGCCACGTGGGTTGAAATATTTGACTGCACGGTGTGAAGAGCGCGGGCGGCCGCCGAGAAACTCTTGTGATCAGCTACGGCTACAAGTGCGGAAAGTTGGCGAAAATCCATCTCTACAATTGATAGCAGATATCTAGGCAATTTGCTGGACAGATAGGTAGTGCTTGCTATAATGAGCACTACGGCGGATGGACCTGACCCCCCTTAGGAACCAACCGCCGGTCTAAAGACCGATCGATCCCCCCATACGACGGTCGAAATCGGAAGAGGTCGCCTCCCCGGCGGCCTCTTCTTCTTTTTGCGGGTCGGCCACGTCTGGTCGCGTAGTACGTACCGACACGACGCCGGTGTGTCAGCTAGATTGCCGCCGTGGCAGGTGCGGCGATCTTCGATCTCGACCGGACGGTGATCCCCGGCTCATTCGTACTGGGCACGTTCGGCGCCGCTGTCGACGATCGCTCATTGCTTGGAGTGGCTCTGCGCATGGCGACCGGATGGTTCGAACAGCGCGGTGAGTCGCGTACCTCGGCGGTGCTGTCGCGTACGGCCCTAAACATGCTGACCCCGCTCGCGCCGAGTCGTCTACGAACGCTCGGAGAACGCGCAGCGGTCAGGGTCGAACCGTTCGAGTGGGTGAACGGGGCTCTCGAGCGCCATCGAGCAGCGGGCGAGACGACGGTGCTGACCAGC
>JADFOM010000326.1 GCA_022562835.1 Acidobacteriota bacterium
GGACCGGTCTGCTCGTCCTGCCATGCCGAGGTCATGAACACTGCAGCCTTGATGTCACCGACGAATCGCCGTGTGTCGAGCGGGGCCGCAACCTCCTCGGTGTAGAAGGGGTTGTCGAGCGCCTTTTGTGCTGCATCGACATTCTGGAGGCGCAGCGCCTGGTTGCCAGCGCAGACGTCATCACCGTCATCGATCAGGTCACGCACCCACCCAGCGCCGCTCGGGTAGGGGCGGGCGTTGTTCAACACGTTGTCGGCCCAGCTCAAAGCAAAACCCTGATTGGGAATGCCACCGGGCACAGCTATACCACTACCCGTGTCGCCATAGACCGACAGCGGAGCGATCGCTGCGAGGCTTGGCGGGTTGGTCGAACCGACAAAGAGCTGGGTGATGCCGGCATAGGACAACCCGACCATGCCAACCTCGTGATTCAGGACCCATGGCTGCGCGGCGACCGCCTCGATGACGTCATAGCCATCCAACAGCTGCATCGTCTCGAAGAAGTCGTAGGCGCCACCAGAACACCCGGTGCCGCGCACGTTGACACCGACCGCCGCATATCCGAAGACCGTTGCGAGCATCGAGGAAGGTTGCGCCATTCCAGGGATGCCGCCGAAGGCGCTGCCGTTTGGATTGGAGGGGTCATAACCGCTGTATTCGACCACGGTGGGATACGGACCCTCTTCGGGCGGGCCCGGAAGGGACACGTTGATCGACAACGTGGTCCCATCGCGGGTCTCGACGTACTGATAACCCGAACCGATCGTGAGACCATCGTAAAAGCTCTGGTCTGGGTGCGGTGCATCGACCGAGCGCACTCGTTCCCACTTCGAATGGGAGCGACCGATCTGGGCACGATAATTCTTTCCTGGGGTCACGTCGCGGAACAACACGCTGCCCAGTGCATCGGCAGTTGCATTATCGACGAGCCTGTGACCGTTGCCGCGACCGCGCTGCACTACCAAATTTACGCCAACTCCCGGTTCAAGCCCCGTAACGGTGAACTGTTCAAGACCGGCCGACGCGCTGGCAGGAAACGGATTGGAGTGCCGTGGACCCCTCGCCCCGGCGCCTGCCGATGTGGGTGAGAACACCACAACGGACGCGACCAGAACAGCGATGACCGCCAAGACTCCGACTAGCTCAAGCCTTGCGACAGATTTGGTCCCATTTAGGTATTTCATGGTGTTAGACGCTATCTCACGGGCAATGTCGACAACAATTTCAGCCCCAACGGCCCAGAAGGTCGGTTCTCGCCAGGGTCCAACCGGACCATAAGAAACAGTCCGAACGTCTTAGATACATGTCAAGTAGCAGCGGCTAGGCGTCGATAGTACGGACGTGAACCGATGCGAGCCGTTGACCGGGGCGATTACCCAACACCGATTGAGAGATGATCGCGGCGTGGCCTTGGTCGAGTTCGGACTGGTCGCACCGATCCTGTTTCTGGTGCTGTTCGCCATAGTTGACTTCGGGTGGGTCTTTGGCCAACATCTCGATGTTCGCCATGGTGTGCGCGAGGGAGCACGACTCGTATCGGTCAACTACTCGCCTCTCGGCGACGAAGGCAGTGCACAGACGATGGCGTTGGCGTCAAACATCTGTGGCCGGATGGACCCACAGGGGCTAACGAGTATCGAGATATCGTTAAAGAACGCAGCATCGAGTCAGGTCGGTGACCTTGCTGTTGTAGAGGTCATCTCAGAGGCCTCCCCACTGACTGGCTTCATGCCACTGATCTTTGAAGGGATGGACCTCCGCAGCACGATCGAGGTCCGCTTGGAGGCTGACGCCACCTGGGCCGACGGCGTCGGGGCGGTCACCTGCCTGTGAACCACGACCGCGCTCAGAACCGCAAACCCACCGACGACGGATACGTCTTGGTCATCACCGCGATCTCAATCGTTGTCATGCTGGGCTTCTCGGCCGTCGCCGTCGACCTCGGCGCGGTCTACAACCTGCGCCGTCAGGACCAGAGCGCGGCCGACATCGGGGCGCTGGGTGCCGCACAGGACCTAGGCGACGACACTGCCACAGTCATGAGCTCCATAGCCCTCGTGAACTCGACGCTCGACAATGCGATCACCGCCGCGTCGTTCAACACGTGCGCGGGTGAATACCCGGTCATAGACGAAGGCATCACGTACACCCCGTCGGACACAGCGAACTGCATCTCCTTTGACCGCACACGTCGTCGCGTCAGGGTCCGCGTTCCACTCCAGCAGACCGACTCGACATTCGGCGGTGTCGTGGGCGTCGACAACTACGAACACACCGCCTTTGCCATCGCCGAGGTCAGCACCGCTGTATTCGGAGGCATTTTGCCCTTCGCGCTGAAGGCCGGCGCCGGCACCTACGAATGTCTCAAGGCCGGCGCATCGAACGTGCCGAGCGCCATATGTTCGACCAACTACTCGGGCAACTTCGGCTTTCTCAACATCGGTGTTCACGGCGACGAATCGCTCGGCACGACGCCCTCATGTGATGGGCAGGGCACGAACCGTCTAGCCGGCAACATTGCCGTGGGCATCGACCACCAACTCAGCATCTACGGCGATCCTCCCCAGTTTGGGGGACCGCACTACGGCACCAGGGTTGTCGATACCGAGACATGCGGCGACATTCCTCGTCCGAACTCGCTCCGCACGCTCACGGGCAACATTCCCGACGTCACCGGCGAGGGTCTATTTTCTGGCAGCGACTTCAGCGACGGTGACGACGCTCGACTGCGCCGCAGCAGTCCCGAACTCAGTTGGGGTCAAATGACAATCGTCTCCGGCTACACGCTCGACGACAACCCTTTGTGGGATTTCATTCCAAAATACCCCGCTCTCGAGGGTGCCAATGTCCCCGACTCGTGCAAGCTTGAACAGTTCATAGGCGAAACGGGCGGCTTGAACGTCGACAACGACCTTTTGATGACGGCGCTACCCGACGCTGTTGCGGCACACCTCATGCCGATGCCTGTCGAGGAGCGCACCAACCGACTGTTGCAACGCTGTTTCAGCCACTACATCGGCGATGACTGGGACGACAACGGAGCGTTAATTCCCCCAGAGCCTGAGTCGGGCTGCATCGAAGCTTGTAGTGACCCTGTGTTCAGCCGCAATACGTCGCCCTCTGACGAGCCCGACCTCTGGGA
>JADFOM010000327.1 GCA_022562835.1 Acidobacteriota bacterium
TCCTGGAGGACCTTGCGACGGCGGACTGGATTACGTTGCCTAGCTGTGAGGCTATAAGGCCCATGCCGACACCTAGTACCGCGAGCGACAACCCGAACGCGAAGCTATCGAGTTCGGGGTCCATGGTTGCGAGCATCATGAAGCAGGCGAGTACCAATGTTGCGAATCCGCCCTGCACGATTCGACGCGGCGAGATTCGGGCCGCCAACGCGGGTCCGCTCGAGGATGTGATGAACATCGTTATCGAAATTGGCAACATTCGTAAGCCTGTTTCCAGAGCGTCGAAACCGAGGACAACCTGGAGGTAGAGGGGGAGCGTGAAGAACACGCCGAGGAGAATGACGTTCTGGGAAAAGAAACAACCCAGTCCGGATCGCATTTCACCGATGGAGAGAAGGGCCATCTTCACGAGCGGGTCACGCCCGATCGCGACACGATGGTCCTCCCATCTGGCGAACAGGGCCAGCAATACGAATCCAGCGATTATCACGAATGGCGTCAGCGCGAACCCGAAAGGTTCGATAGGTGAGTTTTTTGGACGGATCCAACCCCATGTTGTGGCCTGGAGTATGGCGTACACGATGAGGGCGAGGCCCGACGCGGATAGAATCGAGCCCACCCAGTCGAGCCGCGGCTTACGGCCCTCAATCGGTGCGTCGGTAATCATCCGGGCCAACAAGACGACGATGATCACGAGGATGACCTCGCCGACAAACACCACGCGCCAGGACAAGTTGGTGGTACAGAAACCGCCGATGATCGGGCCAGCGGCTATGCCGACGCCCGCAACACCTCCGATGACACCGAATGCCGTCACACGGTCGCGTCCCTCGTAATTGGCCGCGATCAGCGCTACGAGGGCGGGTAGGACAAGAGCAGCGCCGACACCTTCGAGAAACGACCACCCAAACAGAAGCATCGGTACGGTCGTCGACGCCGCAGTGACAGCAGATCCGACGCCGTAGATCATAAGGCCGATGGTGAACGCGCGTCGCCGACCGATGATGTCGCCGATCTTTCCACCCGTGAGCATCAATGCTGCCATGACGAGTGCATAGGCAGTGATCACCCCCTGAATGGTGGTCACCGACGTGTCAAAGTCCTCGACGAGCTGACTGATCGAAACATTCATGACCGCCTGGTCGAGCACCATCAGAAACTGAGCGAGCGACAGGACAAACAGAGGGCGCCACTTGTCCATCGATCACGCTCTTTCGTTCGGTTTGATGATCCTGGTCATCGGAGACCCGCGAGTCTTGCATCCCGACAGGTGCGGCGGGGTGATCAAGCGCCGGATCAGACACCGTTTTTGGGGACGAGATGGTAGCGTTCGCCGCCGAGTGGAAGGCATGTAGATGATCATCATTGGTATCTTGGGTTTTGGCATCATGATCGGCGCTATCGCCGAATTCATCACGAGCGGCGGCATATCGAAGGACTGGGGTAGGACCCTGGTCTTCGGCCTTGGTGGCTCGCTTGTCGGCGGCCTAGTCGTCAGCCTGCTGTCCGGCGACGGGTTTGCTCTACGACCGAGCGGTGTCATCGGGAGCATCGTCGGCGCAATTCTGCTGATCTTGGGCGATCGGATGGTCAACCGAGCCGAGTAGACACCACGACGTTGGCGGCGTCAGCGGTGATAGCCGGTCGCTCGAATTCAGACACCATTCGCGTCACCCCGGGTGTTCTGTGCTCAGATGGTCCTCTTCAAAACGAGAGGGATATCCCATGATTCGAGTACTAATCGCATCGCTAGCCATACTTTTGATCGCAACATTTCCGGCTACGTGGCTCTTGATGCTCTTTCTAGGCAACGTTGGTCTTACTTTGTCCTATTGGGGGACACTCTCACTCGGCATTCTGGTGTCGCTGTTGTTGAGCGGTGTGAGCGCACCTACCTTCGTCGAGCGATGACGCTTGGCCCGGCGGCAGCGTCGCTCGACGGAGCGGTCGCTGTCGTTACGGGCGCCGGTGCAGGTATTGGCCGCGGCATTGCCGGCGGCCTAGCGGCGTTTGGGGCGTCGGTTGCCATTTGGGAACGCGACGCGGAGTCGGCGCATGCAGCAGCTCGAGAATGTGGTGGCCTCGCTGTGGTCGTCGATGTGCGTGAGGCCGATGAGGTCGACGATGCGCTCAAACTCACGATCGAAAGGTTTGGGCCCGTCAGCGTCCTCGTCAACAATGCCGGCGGGGTGTTCAGCTCATCGATACTCGAAACGTCGGAAAACGGGTGGTTTGCTCTGTATCGAGCCAACCTGTCTCACGTTCTGCTGTGTTCGCAACGAGTAGCCCGCTCGATGATCGAACACGAGGTCGCTGGCACCATCATCAACGTGACCTCGATAGAAGGGGTCCGCGCCGCCCCCGGGTATGCCGCGTACGCGGCGGCGAAAGCTGGTGTGATCAACTTCACCAAGACCGCAGCATTGGAGTTCGCTACTCATGGCATTCGCGTCAATGCACTTGCGCCCGACATCACGCTAACGGAGGGTCTCATCTCAGTTGCCCCCGAAGGCATCGAGGACAGCTTCGCTGACACCGTTCCGCTGGGTCGGGCAGGTCACGTTGACGAAATGGCCGGCGCAGCGGTGTTTCTGGCATCCCAGCTCTCCTCCTATGTCACCGGCGAGACCCTGCATATTGACGGTGGAACCCACGCCGCGGGAGGTTGGCACCATGCCCAGGACGGCGATGGTTATGTATTGGGGCCCGGTTGAACTGCGATAGCGGGTGCTTGCGTTGATCAGACTGCGTCGAGGCGTGTGGGGTCGGCGAGCAGGTCGACGATCTCTCGGCAGAACGCCGCGGCGGGCGCTCCGTCGAACACCCGATGGTCCCAGGTCAAGCTGAGGGTCATCCGCTTTAGAACGCCCACCTCGTCGCCCAGTTTGACGACATCGTCGCGTAGCCGGCCGACGCCGAGGATGGCCGCATTGGGAGGGTTCACGACCGGAGTAAAGCCGTCTACACCAAACATCCCGAGCGTGCTCACCGAGAAGGTACCCCCATCGAGGTCCTCAAGTCCGAGCGACCCAGTACGCGAGGCCTCGGCGAGTCTGGTCGTCTCGACATGCAGCGCGGCGAGATTGAGTTGATCGGCGTTGCGGACAACAGGGACGATTAGACCTG
>JADFOM010000328.1 GCA_022562835.1 Acidobacteriota bacterium
ACCGCAGCATGGCCGCGAGGTGTCACTCTGTGAAGCGTACGATTGGGCCCCGCGTCGCCGGGCTCGATCTGATGCGGCTCGGCATCGCCGCAGGCAGCAAGCCGGTCGAGGGCGCGGTAGACGAGCGGCCGATGCACTGTGAGAATCCGGCCAAGATCTGTGTTGGTGCGGAGTTCTTTTGCGATCGCGAACCCGTGGGACGGCGCTTCATCTATGAGCGCCAGTACGACCCACTCGGTGAGAGAGAGGTGGAGCGCTATTTCTTGGTGTGCGTCGGGGTTCATTGGGTTCAGGTTGTGAGCATGTTGCCGCAGTAGGAACATTGCGACTATACATCAGCTCCGCAAGTGGTCGCATTGAGACCATTGTGTCCTGGAGGATGTGATGCTGAAACGGTTGTGGGCGCTCGGCCCCGTGTTGGCCCTGGCGGTTGCTATGACCGCCTGCGGCGACGGTGAGGCGGGCTCGGATACGAGTGTGTTGGTCTTCGCGGCGGCGTCGCTGACCGATGCGTTTACCGAGGTCGAATCAGCCTTCGAGGCGACGAATCCTGGGATTGGCGTGCAGGTGAATTTCGCTGGTAGTTCATCCCTGCGTGAACAGATTCTCGAGGGTGCGCCCGCGGACGTGTTCGCATCGGCGAACGAAGCGATCATGGTCGAACTGGTCAACGCAGGTGAAGTGAGCGGTGAACCGCTTACCTTTGCGCGCAACCGGATGCAGATCGCGGTTCCAGCAGGTAACCCCGGCGGGGTGTCTCGTATCGAAGACTTCGCGGACGGCGATCTGCTGATCGGACTGTGTGCGCAAGGAGTTCCTTGTGGAAACCTTGCCCGCGAGGTGTTGTCCAACGCCGGCGTAGAGCCGTCGATCGACACCAACGAGCCAGACGTGCGGGCGCTTGTGACCAAGATCGAAGAAGACGAACTCGACGCCGGACTCGTCTACGTGAGCGATGTGGCCACTGCAGAGGATCTCGTCGAAGGGATAGACATTCCCGAGCAGAGCAATGTCGTCGCGGAGTATCCGATCGCCGCGCTCGCGCATGCCCCCAATCCCAAAGGCGCATCAGCGTTCGTCGATTTTCTACTTTCGGCCGAGGGGCAGGCGATCTTGTCGGCCGCCGGATTCGGCGCAGCGTGAGCCAATCGGCAGAGACACGCAATCTGCGACGGCGACCCCCCTGGCCGCTAGCGGTACTCGGAGCGCTCGGTGCCGCCGTATTCCTCCTTCCATTGGCGGGACTGGCTAAGCGCACCCCCTGGCGAGACCTACCAGAGTTGATCTCGTCAGACGTGGTCCTCGCCGCCCTGCGGATCTCACTTCTGACCTCGCTCGGCGCCACGACGATCTCGCTCCTGCTCGGCGTCCCACTCGCATGGCTGCTCGCTCGAGTCGACTTTCCTGGCAGAACACTGCTGCGCGCAGTTGTCACACTGCCAATGGTGCTGCCACCGGTTGTTGGCGGTGCCGCGTTGCTGTTTGCCTTCGGTCGCCGGGGGCTGGTCGGTGAACCGCTCAATGACGCGACAGGGTTCTTGTTGCCGTTCTCGATTTGGGGCGTGATCTTGGCGAACACATTTGTTGCCATGCCCTTCCTGATCATCACCGTCGAAGGTGCTCTCAGAGGAATCGACAGAAGTTATGAACACGCCGCAGCGACCCTCGGAGCGTCACGGCTGACCGTATTTCGTCGAGTCACACTGCCGATGATCGGCCCATCGTTACGGGCTGGCGCGGTGCTGGCTTGGGCACGCGCACTCGGGGAGTTCGGCGCCACCGTCACCTTCGCCGGGAATCTTTCGGGCCGCACTCAGACATTGCCGCTTTCGGTCTTCGTGGCTCTCGAATCAGACCGTGACACAGCTGTCGCGATCAGCGTCGTGCTCGTAGCAGTTTCATTGATCGTGTTGGTGATCATGCGCGACCGTTGGTGGACACGCACATGAACGTTCCCTCAGGCTTGATCGCCAACATCATCGTGCGACGCGGCGACGCTTTCACCCTTGATATCGACCTGACCATCGAGGCGGGTACGACAACGGCACTGCTGGGACCCAACGGCTCGGGCAAATCCACAGCCGTTGATGCCCTCTCGGGGATTCTTCCAGTCGACGCAGGTCGCATTGAAATGGCGGGACGGCTCCTCGACGACCCAGTGGCCGACGTGTATGTGCCTCCCGAGTCCCGTCGAATCGGGGTTGTATTCCAGCGCTACCTTCTCTTTGACCATCTCGACGTCACCGATAATATTGCATTCGGACCGGCTGCGACCGGCGCATCTCGGCGGAGCGCCCGCGCCATGGCTGGCCATTGGATCGAGGTGCTTGGGCTGAGTGACCTCGCGCACCGGGCACCTCATCGACTGTCGGGCGGTGAGGCGCAACGAGTAGCTCTCGCCCGTGCCCTGGCGACCAAACCCGACGCGCTCCTGCTCGACGAGCCTCTGGCTGCTCTCGACGTTGTCACGCGTTCCGAACTCCGGCGAACTCTCGCCGACCATCTTGTCGACTTTCGCGGGCCACGCCTGCTAATCACCCACGACCCAACCGATGCGTTCCTGTTGGCCGACCAGATCCACATCATCGAATCGGGCCGTATCACGCAGTCGGGCACGCCCGATGACATCCGGCGCCGGCCGGCTACACCCTATGTCGCAGCGCTTGCCGGACTGAACTTTCTCACCGGCACCAATACCGGCGGCACCGTTGCGCTCGATCTCTATCCCCACACCCTCCGCAGCGCCGACACACACACAAACGGCCCCGTGATAGTCACGATTCACCCAAATGCCATCGCACTGCACACCGACGAGCCCCACGGCAGTCCTCGCAATACTTGGCAGACCTCAATTGCCGTGATCGAGCCGCTGGGTGACATCACCCGCATCACACTTGACGCGCCCGCTCCATTGAGCGTCGACATCACACCCGGCGCGGTCACGGCGATGGCACTCGAGCCGGGTTCTCCGATCTGGGCCTCGATCAAGGCCACCGAGATTCAACTCGACAGCGCCTGAGCAGACTTGACGCAGTAACAGCGGCTGGCGATTGCTGGTGCAGATAAATCGAGTGGTGTCGACTCGGTCAGTCGGCACCGGCGGCGATCGTTGCATCGAGA
>JADFOM010000032.1 GCA_022562835.1 Acidobacteriota bacterium
GTCCTGTCGGGGAGCGATCCCGATGTAGCCCCTTGGGACTCGCTGTCCGATGATCAGAAGCGGCTCTACACCCACTTCATGGAGGTGTTCGCCGGGTTCCTAGAGCATTGCGACCATCAGTTCGGGCGTCTGCTCGAGACGCTCGAGGCGATCGGGGAGCTCGACAACACGCTGATCATGGTCCTGCCAGACAACGGGGCCAGCTCGGAGGGTGGCCCTGACGGAGCGTTCAACGAGATGAGCAGCTTCAACTACTACTACGAGTCGCTCGAGGAGATTCTTCCCCGCATCGACGACATCGGTGGGCCCACGTCGTACAACCACTACCCGTGGGGTTGGTCCTGGGCCGGTAACACGCCGTTTCGTCGTTGGAAGAAGGAGGTCTATCGGGGAGGTAGCACCGACAATCTCGTCGTGCACTGGCCCGATGGCTTCGAGGCCCGCGGCCAGATCCGTGACCAGTACGCGCATGCCATCGACATGGTGCCGACCGTTTTGGAGGCGCTCGGGGTCGAGGCACCGCAGCAGATCCGCGGTGTGGCCCAGTCACCGCTAGAAGGTGTCAGCTTCGCGCACACCTTCGACGACGCCGACGCTCCCACGAACCATCACACCCAGTACTTCGAGATGTTCGCCAACCGGGCGATCGATCACGACGGCTGGCGCGCCGTGTGTGGGTGGCCGGGACCAAGCTACGCCGAGGGAGCCGAGAAAGATCGTGCTCTCGGCGATGAGATCACCGCCGAGATCCTCGATGATCTCGACGACAACGGCTGGGAGCTCTTCCACGTCGCGCAAGACCCCGCCGAGACCAACAACTTGGCTGCCGAGCACCCGACCAAGCTCCGCGAGATGATCGCCCGCTGGTACAGCGAGGCCGGCAAGTACCAGGTCCTGCCCCTCGACGGCACCCTCATGCAACGCTTCGTCACCGAGCGACCCCGTCTGACCGAAGACCAGACGCGCCAGGTGTTCTACCCCGGCCTCTCGGTGGTACCGATCGGCAACACGCCGGCGGTGTTCAATCGGCCTCACTCGATTACCGCCGACGTCGTAGTTCCCGACGACAGTACAGAGGGTGTCTTGCTGGCCCAGGGCGGGGTCGCCGGGGGTTACTCGCTGTTCGTAAAGGACCGACGCCTGCACTACGTGCACAACTACTTGGGTCTCGAGGAACTGAAAGTCTCATCCAGCGTCGACGTTCCCTCCGGACGGGTAGCGCTCCGCTACGAGTTCGAGCCCACGGGACCACCGAACCCTCGAGAAGGGAAGGGATCGCCGGGCCGAGCCCAGCTCTACATCAACGACGAACTCGTCGGAAACGAAGAGTTCCACGTAACCGTGCCCATCACTTTCGGGATCGAAGGATTGAGTTGTGGCTACGACTTCGGCGAAACCGTCTCTCGCGAATACCACGGCGCCTTCACCTTCACCGGCGAGATCCACTCGGTCACCGTTGACCTCTCCGGCGACCTGATCGTCGACGATGAAGCCGCTATGCGGCAGCTAATGGCCCAGCAATAGAGATGCACGGCTCCACCGGGAGACCGAGGACGAGGCTCAACCTCTCCCGCTACTCACCAGGTTGACTCGCTATTTCCAAATTTGCGGGCTGGCGGCCGGCGGGCGGGGGACCTTGCCGAGAAGCACCCGGGCGGCTGCGATCGCGACGACCGCGGGGCCGACATGGCCGACGATCCACAAAAGGACAATGAGCCAGAAGCGGTCTCAGCGAGGTTCATCGAAAGCCGCAGCAGATCTAGACGCTGGTCCTCAACTTCGACACCGAGTTCGCAATGGCCACTTCGTCCGCAACAATCTGCGGTTAGCGTCAAAGAAGCACTGGAGCGCAGTCATCGGACCTTCTCGCCCACTGAGCGAAGATCCGCCTTCATCCCTCGTTCGATGGCGTCCGCGATCTCGGCATCTCGGCGTTCCGAGGCCCTGGTAGCGCTGAGACGCGTCGGTGAATGCGTCGCCCATACAGGCAATGATCTCACGAAGCGAAGTTAGAGCGGTGGCCACCGACTGAGTGGTTCAGCGGCCGTAGGCATCGCTCTCTATGTTGCGCAATGCCGCGAATCTCTCGCGGATCTCCGTTGTGCGTTCGGGATGGGCGGCGAGGTTGACCATCTCGTGGGGGTCTTCCGCGAGGTCGTACAACTCGTGTTCGTGGTCCTCGAACGAAGCGTCGTGGTCGTACCGCTTCGTGCCTGGCAGTTCTCGTCCGATCGTGTCGTGGCCACCGCCGACACCAAAGTAGCGGCAGTACTTGTGGCGTCCGTCGAAGATCCCGGTGCTCGCGTAGCGAGTCTCCTCGACGCCGCGGTACCAGGGCCAGTCCTGGGAGAACAGCACGTGGTCGCGGATGTGCGCTGATGCGTGGTCGAACAGCGGGATGATCGACTCGCCGACCAGGTCAGGCGCATCAGACAGGTCGATCCCGGCGAGCTCAGCGATGGTGGCCGCGAGGTCGACGTGGCAGGTGAGCGAGGTCGACGATGCACCGGCGGCGACGCCCGGTCCCACGATGTGAAGCGGGATGCGCATGGTCTCCTCGTAGTTCCAGGGCCCCTTCGAACGAAGTCGGTGCGAGCCGCACTGGTCGCCGTGATCGGACGTGAAGACGAGGATCGTGTTCGCCCACGCGTCCGTGTCGTCGAGGGCGGTCAGGATGTGACCAAGGCTGCGGTCGCTGAGTTCATGCAGAACTGCGTAGTAGTCCAGTTGTCGACGCCACATCCTCTCGTCGTCGACGGGGATGGCGCCGGCCCCCTGCTGACGTTCCATCTCGACCATCCACCGGCGATGGACCGTTGGCTTGTCGGACAAGTCGTCAGCAAAGCTCGCAGGCAGAGTATCGAATCGCTCTGGGACGTCGTGGCCGAAAAGGGGCACATTGTCGGGGCGCCCCCAGTCCATGCCCGACAAGCGCTCCACCATCTGGGCGCGGCCCTCCGGGTCGTACTCCGGGAACCAGGCTTGGTCGGCGGGGAACCACATGATGTCGTGGGGGTTGACGAGGCCCACTGTGAGGAACCACGGGCTGGAGGTCGGAGCCGTCCGGATCCAGTCGGCGGCATCGAGGGCTATGCGTTCGTCGTACTCGACGCCGCTACCTTGCAGGCCCCAGAAGGCCATGTCGTTGCCGGTCCAGTCGCCGTACCCGTACGCCTCCATGTCGGGAGTCGCGCTGACCTGGAGGTGCCATTTGCCCTTGTAAGCGGTGCGGTAACCCTGACCGCGGAGACGGTGTCCGAGGGTCGGGATCGAAGAGTCGAGTTCGGTGTTGCCGGGGCCGGTCGAGTTCTCGTTGACGCCGTGGCCAGCGACGTAGCGACCAGTGAACAGAGAGGCGCGCGACGGCGAGCAGGGCGATGTGTTGGTGTAGTGGGCTTCGAACGAAGTTCCCGCCGCCATCAGTCGTTCGCGCTGGGGGAGCGACACGTCCGCCGGCAACCACGACCGATGGCGTTCCTGGTCGCTGACGATCAGGAGAATGTTCGGAGGTGTGGGCACAGTGTTCCCTCTCATCGATCCGCGGCCAGCAACGTTGTAATCATCTCATGGAGCGTCTTGCGATCGAATCCCCGTGGCGATGCCGTCACGTTTGTTGGCTGCATCGGCGAGGCCAGCGCTCACCAGGTTGAGTAGCGCGACCCGTTCCTCTGCCGACTCGACACGGAACCGCTCGAAGTCGCTGTTCAAGCGAACATCGGCATATAGCCCTGACGGGTCCTCGTGGAAGTGAAGAAAAGCCCTTGACCGGCGGTAGAAAACACCCGACTCTTCTCGACCAATGCCTGGCAGGACCGCAGTTCTTCCAACACCGGCTCCAATTGGTCAAGGGAAGCCGCTCCGGCATGGCGCATGCTCGAACCCTATACACGTGTCGAACATCGGTTGATCTCAGCGGGCGGTCATTGCCCACTGAGCTGGTACTGGTCGGCGTCGGTGATGAAGTCGGAGTGCCCGTACATGTCGAGGAGTCCGGCGAGCCGGGCGTTGAGGTGCTGGTCGAGACGCGAGGCCACGATGGGAAGACGCAGACCCACCCGATAGAACGCGGTCTTGGTGGCGACGACGGCTGCCGCGGCCGCGGCGGCGACTTTGTCTTTCGGCCCGAACTCAATACCGATCGATGCCGCCCGGGCGGCGTCGCCGCCGAGGAAGCTTTTGATCAGCACGAATTTGGAGAACCCGCTCTCCAGCCAGGCGTGGACCCGGCCCCCGATCGACGAGGTATCGAACAACTCGGCGTCCATCGTGCCGCGCACCAGCGCGCCGCATGTCTCGTCGTCGTAGCCCTCGCGCAACGAGACGTGTCGGGCGATGAGCAGGTCGACGACCTCCTGTGGCGTCTGCCCGAGTAGATCTTCGGGAAGGCCGAGCAGGAAGCAGCGGTACCGCGAGAGTTCGACGCTTGCCCGCTGTTCGGCAGTGAATTCGGTTCGCCCTTTGCGGAGCACCTGGGCCGACATCAAGAAGACACCGATCAGGCCGGCCGGCATCTGGTCGACCTGGGGGATCGGGATGCCGTTCGTGGCAACGTCCCATCGCCCCGAGTTCAAGATGTTGTAGCGCACCATGGAGTGCATGAGGCGCACTTTTGCGGCGGCCTCGAAGCCCTTGCCCGAGCGATCGAGCGCGCCAGGCAGTGTCGTCGCAGTAAAGAAGCTTGCGGTCTCGAAGACTCGCTTTGCCGCCGCCTCGTCGGACAGCGTGCCGGTCATAGTCATCGGGAGTGCCGCGTATTTGTTGAGGAACGTGGCGAGGAACGCTCCCCGAATCGCCAGAGGAGCGGCGGTCGCCATGCCGACCCTCTCATCTCGGGCCCCCTGTTCGACGAGTTCCATGTCGACCCAGTCGGGAGTTGCCTCCATGACTGCGATGAGTTCGGCGAGCTCCGGAGGGGCGTCGTCGACGTGCTCAATGCCTCGCTCACAAGCGGTCTGAAGCATTTCGACGAGCGTTCTGAACCCGAACTCGGGGATTAGCGCCGCGTAGGCGTCGGCTACCCGGTCGCCGGTCATCGTGGCGTCGCGGATGGTCTCCATGAGATCGGGCCGATTGAACACTCGGCCGACGGCGTCGTTTATAGAGGCAAATCGTTCGTCGGTGATCGCGGCATTGTGGTCGAATCGTTCGGGCACGATCGTGAAGTCGACACCGCCGTACATCCCTGGGAGGTCGTCTCGCTGCCGTACAACGCTGTCGGCGTAAGCCTGTGTTTGCATGCTGATCAAGGTACGACGGTTGACTTGCTGAGGCAATCGCCGTGCTTGTGCGGCCCGATGTTCTTGACAGCCGCTTGGTCGGTTGTTGTTCGACCAAGAGTACTCAGCAGCTGAGACAGTCACGGACAGCGATTATGCGGCTACCGATGGTGGGAATTTCGCGTCCGCGGACGCGTCCGGTAGGTCCAAGCGAGCGGGTGACGGGAATCGAACCCGCGTTATCAGCTTGGGAAGCTGAAGTTCTACCACTGAACTACACCCGCGAACGTCTGCACTCTAGGTGACTGCGGAGGCGGCGCCCAACCAACTCAGCAGTAGCGTTTACTGGGTCGTGATGCCTCCATCAACCGGGATGATCGCACCTGTGAGGTAGGCACCTGCACGCGATGCGAGAAAGATCGTTGTGCCCGCGACATCCTCGGGCGAACCGATCCGGCCTAGCGGGATACCCCTCTCGATCCCCGCGCGAGTGTCGGGGTCGTTCAAAGCGAACGCCATCATCTTCGACTCGAATGGACCTGGAGCGATCGCATTGACCGTGATGTGTTCGCGACCAAGCCGAGACGCGAGATGGCGTGTCAGTTGGTGCACAGCGGCCTTCGAAGCAGAGTACGAAAAGCTCTCCAACACCGGCACTTTGATGCCATCGATCGATCCGATATTGATAACGCGAGCGGGATCCTCCGACGAACCCGCGGCGCGCAAGTTCGGCAGCAATGCCTGGGTCAGAGAGAACACTGCCTTGACGTTGATGTCGAGCACTTTGTCAAAAGCCGCGTCAGGGAAATCGTCGATTGGTTCCCCCCAGGTAGCTCCCGCATTGTTGACCAGAATGTCGAGGGACGAGCCGCCGAGGGATTCGACCAATGCGGCGACGCCGTCAGGATTTGTGAGATCTGCAGGGACGGAGTGGCAGATGCCGAGCTGGGAGAGCTCAGCTGCGGTTTCGTCGCACGCCTCAGCCTTGCGTGCCGAGATTGTGACCTCGACCCCTGCGCGCACCAACCCTTCTGCGATCATTTTGCCGATACCGCGCGAGCCACCGCTCACCACCGCCCGCTTTCCTTCGAGGTTGAACAGGTTGTCGAAATCGTCGATGCTCATGGAGCGCAACATAGTTGGCGAGCCGACAAATCGCAGACCCGCCTATGCCTACGGGAGACACCTGCAGACGACGACTAGCGTCGAGATCGCTCGGCCGGCTTTCGACGTATTCGACTTCGTAGCGGACATGTCGAACAACACACGGTGGCAGAAAGGTATGCGCACTTGTAGCTGGACCTCTGGGCCACCCATTGCCGTCGGTTCTATCTACGAACAGACGGCTCGATTCGCTGGACGCGACATCGTGACAACCTTCGAGGTCACCGAGTTCGAACCAGGCGCACAGATCCGCATCGAGTCGATTGAGAGCACCTTTCCACTCGACGTCGTGCGCCGTGTCATCTCACTCGAAACCGACCGCTGTCGGGTGGTTGCTGACGTGTCCGGCGAACCTGGCGGACTGATGAAATTGCTGACTCCGCTCACCAAACGAATGGTGTCCCGCTCGGTGATTGCCGATTACGAACGACTCAAGACACTGCTCGAGTCCTCGGACCGACCTACCCAATAGTGTCCAGATCACGTACGGTGAACGCAGGACAATTCGGGGAGAACACCATGACCGCAGTCGATGCCAAGACCGCTCGGGCAACCTTCAAGACCATGGACCAGTCGACACAGCAGGACTGGGATCTCATCATGGGCCAGCACGGGCAGCTTAACGAGGCCCTGCCAGGTCGCGTAGTCGACCAGCTGCGACTTCTTGGCGGCGACTACGGCGGCTTCCCAGTCGATCGCCTCCACCACAGTCTCATGACGGCGCACCTCGCCGAAACCGACGGTCAAAGTGAGGAGTACGTCGTCTGCGCATTGCTTCACGACATCGGCGACATCCTGTGCCCTAACGATCATCCTTCAATCGCCGCTGCGATTCTCAAGCCCTTCGTGTCCGAAGGGCACCTGTGGATGGTCGCCAACCATGGCGTCTTTCAGGGCTACCACTTCTGGCACTTCCTCGGTGGCGATCGCAACGCCAAGGACCGGTTCTTGGACCATGAGTATTACGACCTCACCGAAGAGTTCATTGCCAAATACGACTGCCCAGCGTTTGACGGCGACTATAAGACACCGCCCCTTGAACACTACGTGCCGATGCTCGAGTCGGTCCTCACCCCAAAACCTCTGCTGTGAGACCACTTCTTCTGTTTTTCTGACCCCCAGAGCGCCCTTTTCGGCACCCTAGGGGTCACAAAAAAAGAAAAGCGACCGCCGTGCGGGTCCCCGAGTTGTGAGTGGTGACCGAAGACGCCACTCTTGGCGACAGCAGCCCGTTTCGGGTTCCCCGACCAGGAGATGGTGTGCGCGACAAGCTCGATCCATCGGTGGCCCCTGCCGCCGAAGTTCAACGTCACGTGATCGGCCGCATAGACGCGGCCGTGAGCCAACTCGACCGACTCATCGACCACAGGGTGCACGAAGCCCAAGCAATAGCGCAGTCGGTTCATGAGATTCGAAAACACATCAAGGCCGCACGGGGAGCGACAGCGTTACTGCGCAACGAGTTCGGCAAGAACGGAATCAAGACCGACACAGCGCTAAGAGATGCGGCGCGCCGGTTGTCGACGATGCGCGACGCTCACGCCATGCTCGAAACATTCGATGAGCTACGCAGCGGAGCCCACGACGACGACCAATCTGCGTTCAGCGGCGTGCATGACCGGCTCCTAGCGCAGGCCGACGCGGAGATAGCAACAATCCGCGGTAATGACGAACGACTCCGCGAGTCCGCCGCCTTGTTGTCCAAGGCCCGACGACGGGTCGTCCGCTGGACCATCGATGACGACATTTCATTCGGCCGGGGCCTCGAACGCGTCTACCGCCAAGGGCGACGTCGGCTCGCCAAGGCTCAGCAATCACCCTCGGACTCCCGCATGCACGAATTGCGAAAGGCGGTCAAGGCGCTGCTGCGACAGACAGAGCTGCTCGAGGAAGCGGCACCGTCGATGATGTCACCGATCATCGCGCATCTCGACCTGGTCGGCGACTTGCTTGGCACCGATCATGACCTAGCCGTGCTCATGTCACAGATGCACGAGGCACCCGGCACATTTGGTGGCAAGAAGCCGGTGAAGAGAGCAACCCGGCTAGCGAGGGTACGCCAAAACGAACTGCGCACGCGAGCCCTTTTGGTCGCCGAAACGGTGTACGCCGAGAAACCAGCGGCATTCGCCGACCGCATCGAGGCTTATTGGCGCGCTGCCGCGGAGTCGCCCTCCGCAGCCATGAGGTCCACCCCATATGCCGGCGACGCAGACTCGCCGCGGCAGCGACGTTTCTTGGTCAACGATGTCCCCCCGCTGCCGCCCCGCTGTTCGAAGGTAGTCATCGGCCATCTCGCCATCGACAGGCCCGTCACGGTCTGGATCGAAGACGCGGGCCCCGAAAACCGCATGCTGATCGTCGCTCCCCATACCGATCCGCTCGGGCACGACCTCAAGGTGCGCCTTGATGACGACGCGTTTGATGCCGCGTGGCCTTCAAGCTCAGGCCGCCGAGTCCACAAGACTCGTTACGTCCTCGAGGCTTCGGGTCATGTGGTGCAGCTCTGCGTGTTCTCCAAGGAGTTGCAAGGACTCATGGTGGTCACCGCCAACTTTGAATCTGTCGATGCCGCCAGGTCGTTCGAACCGCCCGATTGGTTCGGCCGCGAGATTTCCGACGATCGCCGTTACCTCGACGTACTCCTCGCAACCGAGGGTCTCGCGAACGAGTTCTTCGACTGACACGCGTCCGGGTCAGGCGGGCTCGGCCGCGCCGCCGCGATCGAGCGATTTCTCGACGAGCGAGAATAGGTCGGTCCACTCCGCGATGTCGATCACATGTTCACGAGGCGAGTTCCAGGGCTGTACATAGCGGCAGATCAAGCGGTCGGGTCGGTAGTGAACATAGGCTTCGAGATTGTGGTCGGCGTCATCGATGTAGAGATCACAGTCGATGTCCCATTTGCGTTCAATCAAGTGAACCTCGCGCGATTTCAACCCGTGTTCGGCCAGCCAAGCGAATGTGTCCGAGATCGCGAAGCGCGGTTTGTGGGTCAAGATCACAATCTCGTGACCCTGGTCGAACAGCGTGTTCAACGCCTCGATCGCGCCGTCGTAGGGCTCGAGGTGACGAAAGATCGACGCGCCGTCGACGTCGCTGCTCCAATGCCAGAATTCGGCCATGTCGGCGAAGTGGGTGAGCTTGTGGATGCCGTCCCAGAAGGTGACCGATGCCGGGTCGATCTCGGCGTCGAACTCTTGGTTGTAGCGGGAGATCCAACCGCTGGTGAAGTCGGCAACGACGCCGTCTAGGTCGATGCCGAGGCGAAGGGACGGTTTTGTGTGCGTCAATGTCGGTCCGTGAGCAGTCGGGTGGGGCGGGACTGTCGCAAGTCCGATTGTGACTCTATGCTCGCCGGTCTGTGATCCTCTCCGACCGTACGATTCGTGAACAGATCGCCGATGGACGCATTGGCCTAACCCCGTTGGATGACAGTGATATACAGCCGTCTTCGGTCGACCTCCATCTCGATGCGTGGTTTCGCACGTTTCGTAACCACACGATGGCTTACATCGACGTAAAGTCGAACCTCGAAGAACTGACCGAGTTGGTCGAGGTCGATGAAGATACGCCGTTCATGCTCCACCCCGGGGAATTCGTACTCGGTTCGACCGTCGAGCGCATCGAGCTGCCCAACGACATCGTGGCCCGGCTCGAAGGCAAGTCGAGTCTTGGGCGCCTTGGTCTATTGATCCACTCCACAGCCGGATTCGTCGATGCTGGTTGGGACGGACAACTGACTCTCGAATTGTCCAACGTGGCCAATCTTCCGATCACGCTGTACCCGGGCATGAAGATCGGGCAGATCAGTTTCATGCAGATGACGACTGAGGCCGACAACCCGTACGGATCGGATGCACTCGGGTCGAAGTACCAGGGGCAGTCCGGTCCGCGGCCAAGCCGATACTGGGAGAATTTCTTCTGACCGGTAGCGGTCAGCGGTTGTCCTCCAACGAGAGGTGAGACAATGAGAATACGATCCATCGCGGTGCTCATCGTCTCGGTAGTTTTGTTCTCCGCGGCCTGCGGCGGCGACGACGACGTTGATACAGACGACGTGTCATCGACGAGCGCTGCGGTCAATGACGAGACCAACATTGAGGTCGCAACGATCAACGTGTTGCACGGTTTGGTCGGGGCGAGCGGCTGTCTGGAAGAGACCGACGCGTGCAACGCGCCCGTCCGCGTCGACATCTTGTGGGACTACCTCGAAAGCGACGTCGGATGCCCCGAAATCATCGCTCTCCAGGAGATCAGTGCGAGGTGGCAAGAGCTCGTGCCTGAGAAGCTGCCGGAGCTGTGCGAAGGTGATCACGTCTTGCTCACCGAGAGTCTCGGGTTGCCCGATCAGGAGATGATCCTCACCACCCTGCCCGTGATCGACCATGGTCGGGTCGAGCTCGCCGGTGCGCCGGTGTGGTCCGCACACTGGGCTCAGCTCGACGCCGATGGGCAGGTCGTCGACGTGTTCGCCACACACTTTGCGAGCTCCTCGCTCAACCTTCCATGTGACCCGTCGGTCCCGCACACAACCTGTTCTCCGGTCTGTGAGGACGGGCTGTTGCTGGGTGACTGCCATCCCTTGGAGACCCTCGAGTTTCTTGAAGCCAACGCTGCGGAGGATTCGTTGCAGCTTGTCATCGGTGACCTCAACAAGGAGATTGACGACATTCGAATCACCACACTCACAGACGCCGGCTTCATCGACACCTATCTCGAAGCCGGGCTGTCGGAATGCGATGAATCGACCGGTGTCGGGTGTACCTCAGGGATTGGCGGAGAGACCGACTACGACGGTCTCGACATCGCCGAACAAACTCCACGGTCGCGGATCGACTTCATCCTGGCTCGCCCCGCAGCCGGCTGCTCAGTGGTCGTTGAATCAGAGGACACCGACGGCGACGGGACCACCACGGGCCACTGGGCAAACACACCGCTGGACGAACCGATCGAGGGACTCTACTGGGCAGCCGATCACATCGGAATCAAGGCCGACGTCGGAATGGCCTGCTGAAGAACAGGCCGCGTATTTCTGGGGTCTCCTAACCACCTGACAGGTGGGTAGTAGACCAAATATTAGGAAGGGCTGGGGTCGTCGGCGATGAGTACCGACGGCGCCAGCGGGGCTGGCCTTTCGCCGGCCTCGATCACCTCGAGAACATGCATGGCGATGTCGCCAACCTTGACTTGGTCGTCTTCGACACCCTCGCCCTTGACGCCGTCGTCGATCATGACGTAGCAGAACGGGCAGGCTGTGGCGATGCGGGTTGCTCCGGTAGCGAGTAGTTCCTGCGAGCGTTCGACGTTGACCTGCTTGCCAATCTTCTCTTCCATGAACATGCGCCCGCCGCCGGCCCCGCAACACATTCCGTTGGTTCCGTTGCGCTCGGCCTCGACGACCTCGACGCCTCCGAGCGAACCGACGACCTTGCGAGGTGCCATATAGACGTCGTTGTGGCGACCGAGATAGCACGAGTCGTGATAGACGAGTCGCTCATCGAGCCGTGCTTGGGACATGTCGAGCTGACCCGACTCGATTAGACCTTCGAGCATCTGGGTGTGGTGAATCACCTCGTAGTGCCCTCCAAGCTGCGGGTACTCGTTGCCGAGCGTGTTGAAGCAGTGGGGGCATTGGGTGACGATCTTGCGTACGCCCATTCCGTCGAGGGTCTCGATATTCTGCATCGCCAGCATCTGGAATATGTACTCGTTGCCGGACCGTCGGGCCGGGTCGCCGGTGCACATCTCCGATGGACCGAGGATCGCGAAGCTCACCCCCGCGCGCTCCATCAGCTTGGCCATCGCCTGGGACACTTTCTTGTTCTTGTCGTCGAACGAACCAGCACAACCGACCCAGTAGAGGTATTCGGCTTCTAACGGGTCGCCGCCATCGATTACCTCTACGCCCTCAAGGTCCTTGGCCCAGTCGGCGCGTTCGGTCTGCGAGATGCCCCAAGGGTTACTCGAGTTTTCCATCGAGCGGTAGGCGTTGCCGAGCTCGGTCGGGAAGTCGGACTCCATCAGCGATAGGTACCGGCGCATATCGAGAATCTTGTCGAGAATCTCGATGTTGACGGGGCAGATCTCATCACATGCCTTGCAGGTGGTGCACGCCCACAGCTCTTCGGATGAAATCCGGTCGAACATCCAGTTCGCCGGCACGGTTATCTCGTCGTCGACACCGATCGGAGGCGACACCTCTGGCTCGCCGGTCCGGGCCATGACCTCTCCGGTCTTGAGCACGATCTCGCGTGGATCGAGCGGCTTACCGGTCGCGTGTGCAGGGCAAACGCTGGTGCAAAGTCCGCACATCGTGCATGCGTCAGTATCGAGCAGCTGCTTCCAGGTGAAGTCTTCGATGGTCGATGCGCCGAAACTCTCAAGCTCGGTTTCCATCAGATTGGGCATCGGCTTCATCGCGCCCTTTGGCCTGTCCCGATCACTCAGATACATGTTGAGAGGTGATGTGAACATGTGTCGCAGCATGGTGATCGGCAACATCACGAGGAACGTGATGAACGAGAGCACGTGGGCAATCCACCAGAACTGGTGCCAGCCGTGGATGTTCTCGTTGCCGTCGACCAGCTGCGCGAGCGGGTATCCGACGATCGACCATTTCTCGAATTCCGGTGAATCGTCGATCGCTATGCGGAAGGCCTCCGCACCGAAACCGGTCACACCGATCGCCAGAAATACGAACAGGATGGCCATGTGTTCAGGCTTGGACTTGATGCGGATGCGATAGGGACGTAGGCGGCGCGGCCCGTAGCGGCGCGCAATCGCCATCAATACGCCCGCGATGAACAGAACGCCGGCGATGTCGCCGACGGCCGAGTAGCCCTTGTAGACGCCGCCATGCAGGAACTTGAGGTCCTCTGGGAGTTGGTGGTTTATCTCGAGCGTCGTCGTGACCGCGAGCAGGATCAGGAAGCTGAAGTAGATCAGCGAATGCATGATGCCCGCGGCCGGATCGCGTAGGAGTGTCTGCATATAGACACCGGCACGGAAATCGCCGAAGCGCCGCTTGGCGTTCTTCGTTGTCGTGCGACGGTTGTCGGGGCCGCCGCGCTCCCAGTTGCGTACCCGGTTAGCGAACATCACGGCGCCGTAGACGATCAGCACTGGGATAACCGTGTAGAAGACGAGCCTCAGGGCGCTCGGGATGTTTTCGAACACCTCGCGGGTCTGCGATGAGTCGTCGTGCCACTGATTGACGGTCGAAGCAACGCCTGAGCCAGCGGTGAACAACGCCACGACTACGCCGAGGCCGATGACGAAGTGATGTGGTCTTATGCGCTTCGGATCCATAGCGCTCGAAACCTTACCGCCCGCGGCAGCGCCGCCCGCTACCGTGCTCCGATATCAGGGCGTCTGCACCGACCCGCCAGCGTTGTTGCGGAGTTGGTTGGCGTTAAACGCCGACAGCGGGTACTTCTCAGCGCGGTACTGAGGCCCACCCGACTTCCAGGTGAACGAGAAGGTTCGGTTTTCGTTGGCGTCGAGCTCTTCGATGACGGGCTGGCGTGCTCCCCACCCGATCATTGCGCTGCCGTTGGAGCGATAGAGCATGGATCCCAACCCAAATGACTGCTCGCCCCGCGGGTTGCGGTGTTCGTAAATCAAAGTTGCGGTGCCAGCGGGGACGTTGAGCTTGTATACAAGGCCGCGCGACGGCCGCGTGGTGCCGAATTGATTGTCGAACAGCGAGAGCTTGCCCCCTGGAACTAGACGGGCATCATGCTGGCCGCGAGGACCACCGAAGGGGTCACCCTTGACCACAAGATCGACCGTGCTGGCGTTCTTGGGTTTGTTACCGCCGAGTTTCCAGGCGATCTTTCCGGTTTTGCGGTTGATCCTAATTATCGCGTTGAGGCCGCGGGCTGACACGATCAGGTCGCCGTTGGATGCCTCCGCGACAGAGTTCCCGTGAATCAGGTCTACCTCGTCCCCGCTGAGCGTGTTGGGACCCGTGAAGCGGACCGCGGCAACGGCCTCTTTCGTGTTGACGTGATCGGCGCTATTCCAGCTCCATCTGCGAGTGCCGTTGGGTCGTAGCTCCTGGATAACTAGGTCGAGGACGTTTTGGTTTGTACCCATTCCGAGCACGGTGAGGTTTACGCCGGTGCGCAATTTGTAGCTGATGGCGAGGTCGTTGCCGTTTGCGAGCTGGATCATCTCGTGATGATCCGTCGCGCTGCCAACGGTTTTGACTACTCGTTTGAGCGAACCGTTGAGACCGTGAATCTCCCATCCTCGGTTCGGGTCGGTGCCGTAGGCGGGGTTCGACGCGAATCCCATCCATGAGAGGTCGCCGTTTGGTCGGCGCTGTGCCCCGATCGCCGGCACCGACGTTGGCGGCAACGTCGTCCTCACACCGCACTACGACATCATCGAACAGCTCGGTCTGGATCTGCAGTGGACGGGGGAGAGCACGCTCCTGAAGTTCGAAGGCATATCGCGTAGCGGACATGGAGAACTTATAACGGCGATAACTGCCGGTATCGAACACACCATATATCAGCCCTTCTCTTCCTCCTCGGACGTCGGCCTGCTT
>JADFOM010000329.1 GCA_022562835.1 Acidobacteriota bacterium
CGGATCTCGATCACCTGCGCTCTGGTCAATTTCGCGTTCGGATGCGCCTCGCCGTAGACCTTGTAGTTCCGCCGTTCTGTCCTTCGTTCCATGATGACCTCCTACGGTAGACATAACATCGAAGGTCGCATTCGATGTCGCACGAGCGACCGGTTTCCGGGCCACGGTGTGGTAGCCATATATGGCCAGCCGGACGAAGGGTCGAGTTCCACGACGAAACGCCGTGACCTGCTGGGTGCTCGCTCCGATATCGGCTTCGAGTTCGGGTTGCGCAGCGGTCATTTGGTGGTTCGAGTCCCCCCGCCGTCAAGCGTCTCGGCGAGTTCGAGTAGGTCGCTGCCGAGACCCTTGTTCCGCCATGCCTCCTCGACGTAGAGGTACTCAATTCGACCTTCATCGAGCACCATCAACCCAACTGGCTCATCGGTGGCCTCCGCAATGAACACGCTCATTGAAACCAGCGCAACGTCGCTGAACCAAGCCTCGTCTCGTCCGTGTACGAGTTTGTATGCCGCTGTGTCAGCGGGACCGGCATGTCGGATCGTGAAGGTGCGGTCACTGCTCATGGCTCCATCTTGGCGAGCAGACCCGGCGACCGCGTTATCGGCCGCCGGGTCAGAATCGTCAGGAATCAGCTCGGTGTTCTCGTCGACGGCAGTGGCTCATAACTATCGTCAGCGGCTTCGTCGCCCGGCCGCTCGTCATAGATCGTCACCGTGCCCTCTACCTCGAACGCCTTGGGCGGGCCCTCAGGGATATTGCCGTAGAGGTATCTCTTGCCGCCGTCTACATAACGCCATAGACCCTTGCCGGGATTGTCGATTTCGTCCAGGCCCTCAGCCTCGGCATCCCACCAGATCTCGGTGATGTCATCCACCCCGCGGTAATCCGGTTCCATGTCCGCGGGCCAACGACCGTTCGAGCCCCACGAAACGCTGGCCGCGGTCAGGGCCTCGGGGGATGGTTCGGCATTGAGGATCGAGTCGGCCCACGTCTCGGCCGTGAGATTGGGTCCAACACGGGTCAGGGCACCGTAGAAGGTCGAGGGAGTCGGATCGTTCACGCCGATCGTGTCATCGGCCGACGGGTCTTCACCCTGGAACCAGAGATAGGTAGCAAAAGCGCTACCGGCCTCACGGGCGACACGTGCATTGAGATTCGAGAGGCCGAACGCGTGGGCCCACTGCTCCTGGTCATAGGACCGCGAGAAGGCCGACGTGTCGATTAGCACCGTGCCCGTCACTATCCACTCCGGGAAGTAGTTCTGCGCGGTGGCCTCTGTTGTGAAGTCGCGGGCCGAGGTCGGATCACCGTTGATGATGACCGAGGTCACGCCGGCTTGTTTGAGCCGTGTAATTATCGACGCTGCGGACTCCTGAATGGTTGCCGGATCGAGTTGGAACGACACCGACTCGGTCATCTCGACATCGAATTCCGCCATCGCTTCTTCGAACTGTTTGTTCAGCTCGGTCGACGCAGCGCTCGCTTCGATCCAGATCCGCCCGAACTTACGCTCTTCGGACTGCATCGCTTCGTCGCCGGCATGTATCGCCGGATCGCCCGCCAGCCGTTTGCCGATGTATTCGGCGACCAACAGGTTGAGCTGTTCGGGTCCTTTCCCAATTCCCCAGCTGTATGGGTGGTTCTCGATGTAGTACTCGTTCGTTTGGGCGGGTCCACAGCCGATGCAGGGAATTTCTCGCGCCGCGAGCTCCTCAGCGAAAGCGTTGGTCAGCAGCGGTCCGCCCCAGACCATGAATGGTTTGATCTCTTCAGCGATCGCGACGGCGTCGGCGCGAGCTGAGGTCACGTCGAGGATCGTGCCGGATCCCGTGTACTGGATCAGCTCGACGCTGCGCCCGTAGGTCTCGTAATAGGTCTCGTAGTACTCGAGCATCTTTTCCATCGTCTCGAGTTCCTGCGCGTTCGTGTCGTCGGTTGTCACCGCGTCGGTCACATACCTCATGATCGGGTCGTTGTCCTGGGGTACCCACCAGACGATCTTGATCGAATCCTCGGTGACCCCGGGCGCTGTTGCGCCCCCGTTGTCGCCCTCGAATGGCAACCAGCAGTTTGGCCGGAAGAACGCCGGTGTCTTGACCCGACCGGTCTCGACGTCACAACGTTCGCCGAAGTCAGCGTCGAGTCCTAGGGCCTCAGCGGTTTCGAAGTCCATCGCGCCGTCCGGATACGGGCTTTCGGTGATCTCACCCCCGGTGTCGGTGGTGCTCTCCTCGGGACCGGTGGTCGAGGCTGTTGCGCCGCTCGTGTCGGTGACTACCGCTACGTCGTCGCTATCGTCGTCGCCGCCGCCAGCGATAACCACGATAGCGATCACCGCGATCACGGCGATTGCTGCGATTGGCCCGTAACGCTTGAGCTGTCGCATATTGTCGCTTTGCGGTTCACTTCCCGAGCTTGGTTCCATGTTGGTGTGCCTTTCTTTTCAGGATCGATTGCGGATGAGTACTTGGCTAGCGATTTCCGGATCGTGCGATCGCCGAGGGGTCGGTGCCGAGGTAAGAGGCCACGACCCGCGGGTCATTGAGGACGTCATGGGTAGGCCCGTCGACTATGACCGCGCCGAGATCCAAAGCGATCACCCTGTCGGCAATCTCGACCAGGAGGTTCATGTCGTGTTCGATCACCATGAGCGAGGCGCCCATTTCATCACGCATACGTCTTAGCAACGGTGCCAGGGCCTCGACCTCTCGCTGGGCGATTCCGCTGGACGGTTCATCGAGTAGTACGACTGTGGGGCGATGGGCGATAACACACGCTAGGTCGACAACGCGCCGCGTGCCGGTTGAGAGCTCGCGAATTCGCTTGTGGCGATAGACGCCGAGGTTCATCAGCTCGATCAGCTCATCAACACGTTCTGCGACATCGTTCTCGCTGTCCACGACCATCGGGAGGTGCAGCGCTGCACTGACGGGATCTCCCCATTTTGTCCATCGCTCGAGTGCGACTGCAATCGTCTCGGTGACACTCAACGCTGGGAACAGTCGGCCATTCTGGAACGAGCGTCCGCGAAAAGTTGCCGTGCTAACGTATCAAATCGCCCGCGCGCAGACGACCGCTACCTCAGCCCATGGCCTGCCGGTGCCA
>JADFOM010000330.1 GCA_022562835.1 Acidobacteriota bacterium
GGCCGATGCCGATCTGGTTGGCTGAAGTATCTGGTTTGGTCCCGTCGAGTTTGCTCATCGGGACCGTGATGACGATCTTTGGCCGTGACCCGCTCGGACGGATGTCGCTCGAGGGGTTGGTGATGAGAGCGACCACGGCGTCGTAGCGGCGTTGGGTGTCTGTGCGGGGGTGTTTGTCGGCGGGCAGGTCGCGTCCGCCGTCGTCTTGGTAGTAACGGTTCGCGAGGGTCGAGACGGCGGACCAGATGGCGTCGATCGAGACTTTGTCGCCGTTGAGGACAATCGATTCGAGCCCGCCGGCTGCGATCGTGCGGCGTGCGGCGCGGAGACGGCGTTGACGTTGGTGTTCGTTGTCGACGTCGGAGAGTGATTGTCGATCGGCGACCCACTCGTCTGCGATCTTGGAGGCTTGATCCGGTGTGGTTGCTGCGACCTGTTCGATGAGTTCGGATGCCCGAGCCGCTGCACCGTCGGTGCGGTTGGAGGCGCCGGCGATGACGTCGAGGTGTTCACCGGTCATTTGACCGCTGGCGACCTTGTCGGCGAGTGAATGGTTCGAGGCGACCGCTTTGGCACGGTTGACGCGTCGATAACGTTCACGTCTCGACATCGAGGTTTTTGCGATCGTGCGTGTAGCGGTCGTCGCGTCACCATTGGCCAAGACACCATCGGCCAACGCAGTGGCTTCTATCGCATCGAGGCGGTCGCGGTAACGAGCGATCGACTGCACCGCCGAGCAACTACCAAGACCCCTCAAATACTCCTCGACCGCCGCGAACCGGACCTCAGCGTCAGCCGCGCTCGACGCCACCGGTAACCGCTGAACCGTTGTCTCGGGTGTCGCATTGATCGAACGCATGTTCTCATCATGACGCGAGGGTGTGACACTGGGAACTCTTCGGCTCAAGCGGGCCTCGCCAGCGGGTGCCTAGAACTCAGTGTCAGACACCCAGCGCAGAACCGGCTCACCGAGGGCGCCCTGTGCGCTCGGTGTCTGACACCGACGTTTGACGCCAAGGAGCTACGAGGCCGCGCGCAGTGCTTCGAGCTTCGCCGCGGCGGCACCCGAATCGAGACTCTCGAAGGCTTTGGACAATCCGTCAGCCAGAGAATCAGACACCCCTGCAACGACCAAACCCGCCGCCGCGTTGAGCGCAACGATCTCTCGCGCCGGCCGATCCTCACCAGCGAAGATCGCCTCGGCGATCTCGGCGTTGGCCGCCGCATCACCTCCGGCCAGAAGACCGGCGTCGACGAGGGCCAGGCCCAGTGCGACCGGGTCAACCTCTTGGGTCGTGATCACCCCATCGCGCAACTGCACGATCGTCGAGGGTCCCGCAGTGGATAACTCGTCGAGCGGCCCGTGACCGGTGACCACCATTGCGTGGACCGATCCTGTCGCGGCGAGCACTCCGATCATTCGCTCGGCCATCGCGGCGTCAGCGATGCCAACCACCTGTCGGCGGAGCCTGCCAGGGTGCGACAGCGGACCGAGGACATTGAACGCGGTCTTTATCCCAAGTTCAGCTCTGACCGGACCGACGTGACGCATCGCGGGATGGAATGTCCGCGCAAAGGCGAAACCCAACCCGATTTCTGACACGGTCGCCTCGAGCTGCGTAGGTGTCACCTCAATGTTTACGCCGAGCGCCTCGAGCACATCGAAGCTACCGGAGGTCGATGAGGCCTTGCGGTTGCCATGTTTGCAGACGGTTGCGCCTGCACCTGCTGCCACAAAAGCCGCGAACGTCGACACGTTGAGTGCGTGAGCCTGCCGCGACGCAGCGCCGCCCGTTCCGACGATATCGATGGTGTTCTCGGGCAGTGTCAAAGGTTCGGCCGCGGCGAGCATCGCTCGCACCAGGCCAGTCAATTCGCCGACAGTCTCGCCCTTTTGGCGGATCGCGACGATGAACGCTGCGATCTGGGCATCGGTCGCCGCACCATCAAGGATCGCGCCGAGTACAGCTGTAGCCGTAGCCTCATCAAGATCGTTGCCGTCGATCAGCGTGCTCAATATGGCTGGCCAGCCGCCGTATTGGTCGAGTGTCATCACCAAAGACTAGCGGTGGGACCCTCGTCAAGAGAGTGTCGAGCCGCCAGTAGGCTCAGCGCCGATGGAATCGATCGATTGGCGGGTAGTTGGCGCTGGCGCGCTCACGGCGGGTGTCATTGCCGTGCCGTCGGCAGTGTTGAGCCGGGCCCTCGGAGTCGACGAGGACTCTGCATTGATGCCGCTGTTCTTCGGGATCATTCTTGTGGGATTCATTCTCGGAGGTTCCTTGGCAGCGCGTTCAGCGAGGGCTTTGCCGCTGACGCACGCGGGCTTAGCAGCGTTGACGACCTTCATGGTCGTGCAGACCATCGGGATCGTGCGACGCCTTCTCTCCGGCGATGGTGTCGAGGTAGCCGCGATGGCTTTCGCTGGGTTCCTGTCGCTTTCGGCGGGCATCCTTGGCGGGCTCGTCGCGCTGCGTCTGCGCGATCGCAGGAACTGAGATCGGTCCTGCCGTTGGTGGTTCGACGTCGGGCTGGCATCCTTGGCGCGTGGTGAGTCGGCCGGGTGGCCGCGGCGGTGGCGCATGCGCCGACGTCGAGGAAGGTCGGGGCTCCGAAGGGAAGGGTGCCGGTTAACGGCCGGTCGAGGTGACTCGCAGGCAAGTGCAACAGAGAGCAGACCGCCGATGGCCCGGCTAGTCCGGGCACAGGCAAGGGTGAAACGGTGCGGTAAGAGCGCACCAGTGGTCTTGGTAACAGGATCAGCTGGGTAAACCCCACCCGGAGCAAGGCCAAGTGTGAGGTTCGGGCGCCCCGTCCTGGTCCGGGTAACCGGTCCAGCCTCCAGGTAGGCCGCTCAGATGGATGGTCACCGAACTGGATTCCGCAAGGGTCCGGGGAACAGAACCCCGCCTACAGGCCGACTCACCACACGATCGCTGCAATGACAGGCATCTCTCGACTCACTTCTAGGCAAAGGCCACGTTTTGGCCATATGGCATCGAAGTGGTCACAGCCGGCCGGTGTCGCGGGCCCATTCCTCAACATCGCCCCACACCCACACCAACATCCGCCGGAAATGCGCCACAGGGTCAGGGAACCGGTCATCAC
>JADFOM010000331.1 GCA_022562835.1 Acidobacteriota bacterium
GTTGTGTCGCCCCGCATACAACGAGTAGTCGCGGTAGTGCACCAGCCGACGTTGCGTGGCTTCGCTTTCATCGTCGACGTCATAGAACCGATCTGCGGCCGCCCCACCCACGCGCTCGATGAGTGACCGGGTGTCAATGGTCAACTGAGCGAGAGTGACATCGTCGACATCATGACGGTCGAGCGCGACCATGAACTCCCGCAGAGCTTGGGTCAGCTCCGCCCTCTCATCGGTCATTTCGAAACCTGCTCGTCGAGTTCATCAGCCGCGAGTTGCGCGATTTGAGCCTCGCGTTCGGGATCACCGCCGCTTACCCCCACCGCTCCGATGGTGTGACCGTCGACTCGCAACGGCACTCCGCCTCGACCGACGAACCAACCCCCTTGGGCTATCAGACTATGGGCGTACACCGGCCGGTCCGACCAGAGCTCCTCGAGCGCTGCGGTTGTGTTGTTGAACCTCGCTGCAGTCCTGGCCTTCGCCAACGCGATGTCGGCGGTAAATCCCATCGCTCCATCAGGCCTGGCGATGAGAACCGGGTCGCCCGCAGCGTCACAGATCGCGACGGTTACCACGCTCGACGTGGCCTGTGCCGCCGCAGCGATCGAGTGGTGCACGCGTGTGGCCTGTGCGTAGGTAATCATCATCGGTTTCCCCAGATCTTGCTCGTCATGGTTATCAATCCTGATACTGGTCGAAGAGATCGCGAAGACGGTCGGCGTCGACGTTGCCACCGGAAAGGACCACTCCGACATCGGAGCCCGGATCTGCCGTGACCGCCCCGCAGAGAACGGCGGCGAGCGCGCTTGCGCCTGACGGTTCGAGGATGACCTTCATGCGCTCGAGCGCGAAACGTATGGTCGATACGAGTTGAGCGTCCGTAACGGTGACGAACTCGTCCACCCGGGATTGGTTGATCGCCCAGGTCAGCTCGCCGGGGGCCTCCACCTGCTGACCATCGGCGATGGTTCTTGGCACATCGATGTGTACCCGTTCACCGGCTTGGCTCGATCGAACGTGATCGTCACCGGCTTCTGGTTCGACGCCTACAACGCGGACGGCCCCGTGTGAAGCAGCGATGGTCGAACACCCCGCGATGAGACCTCCCCCGCCGACGGGAACCACCAAAGTTGTGACCTCGGGTACCTGTTCGAACAGCTCGAGAGCAACCGTGCCCTGACCGGCGATCACATCGTGATGATCGAACGGCGGGATCTCGGTCCAGCCACGTTCGGCTGAAATCGCTGCCGCGATGGTGGCGCGGTCCTGGGTGTAGCGGTCATAACCAATGATTTCGGCGCCGTCCGCCTCCGCTGCATTGCGCTTCGACCAAGGCGCGTCATGCGGCATCACAATGCAAGCTCGAGTGCCGCACAGACGTGCTGCTCGAGCGATTGCCTGTGCGTGGTTTCCAGAACTGTTGGTGACGACGCCACCGGCTAGCTGTTCGCCGTCGAGTTGACAAACAGCGTTGTAGGCCCCTCGAAACTTGAATGAGCCGGTGGTCTGAAATGACTCTGCCTTACAGTGAATGGAAAGGCCGGTTCGTTCGTCGAGCGTGCTAGAGGTGAGAATCGGGGTGACCCGAGCCACCCCAGCGAGACGAACGCTCGCCTCGCGCACACGGTCAGAAGAAAAGCTCATCCACGTGACGCTATCGAACAAGGGCCTATGACCGGAGCAGAGATCGCCATTGCGCTCGCAGCGATTACCGGCGGGGCGCTGGTCAAGTCGATTTCCGGATTGGGTCTTCCCATCGTTGCGATCCCCGTGATGGCGCTGTTCATCTCGCTGGAGGAGGCGGTCGTGATCATGGCCATCCCGTCGCTGGTTTCCAATGTGATCATGGCGTTCCGTGCTCGCGCAGCACGCAACGCGACCGTCGACATCCCGATCCTCGCGGCCACCGGTCTCTGTGCGGCGATCGCCGGGAGCGCATTGTTAATCTGGCTGCCCGAGGAGCCGCTACTGATCGCTCTGGCACTCGCGGTGTTCGCCTACGTCGGGGTGACATTGCTGCATGCGGACCTCCACATCTCCGATACCAGCCGCTCGTGGTTGTCCCCCACCGTCGGAGTGGCCGGGGGATTGATGCACGGAGCAACTGGTATTTCGGGGCCGATCTACGGCACCTACGTACACGCGCTGCGGCTTCCTCAGGAGGCTTACATCCTGTCGGTTACGTCCTTGTTCGCGATCGCGGGGATCGGCCAGCTCCTCGTGCTGAGCTCTACCGGCCAATTCACTACGGGCCTCTTCTTGGTTGGACTGGCGGCGATTGTTCCCGTGATTGCCTTGATCCCCTTGGGCGCCCGGGTCAGAGACCGCATGAGCGGGGAACGATTCAATCGTCTCGTATTGGTGGTGCTCACAGCCGCCGCGACCACGATCGTGGTCCGCTTGGTGTTTTGACCAGGCAACGACCATTGCCTCTGCGTGGCACCCGCGCCGCGGACAGCGTGTGATTAGTCTGCGTACATGCGCATCACGATCAACGGTTCAGCACAGATGATGTTTCCCTCCGCAGAGGGATTGATCAAGGACGCTAAGAAGGTGGCAGCCGACGGCTTCGACGGGTATTGGCTCGCCCAAATCGGTACGAGCGACGCACTAGCGATGCTCACGCGAGCGGCCTCGGTGATGCCTGGCGTTGACCTCGGCACTGCGGTGGTTCCTACGTTCACGCAGCATCCTGTCTCGTTGGCTGCGCAGGCGATCACCGCACAAGCGTTCTGCGATCACCGACTCACTCTGGGCATCGGGCTCAACCACAAGCCGATCGTCGAGGGCGTGTGGGGAATGTCGTTCGAGAAACCGGTCCGACATCTGCGCGAGTACCTCGACATCCTCGACGGGCTCTTCAACGAAGGTCAGGCCAACGTGTCTGGCGAACTGTTTACCTTGCACAGCATGGGGCCCCAACCACGTCTCACCGAGACTCCACCGCGGATCATGGTCGCCGCGCTCGGACCTCAAATGCTGCGTCTGGCTGGCAAACGTACAGACGGCACGATCTTGTGGATGACCGGTCCGCGTACGATCGCGGAGCACATCGCTCCGACGATCAACGAAGCGGCGTCCGATGCCGGCCGTTCGACCCCGCGG
>JADFOM010000332.1 GCA_022562835.1 Acidobacteriota bacterium
GTCTGACACGAATTCAAACGCTGTGTTGACCTGGCCGCCGAGTGTTCCGACAGCCACAACGATGACCGCAGCGATAAGTGCGACCATCAGGCCGTACTCAACTGCGGTTGCACCACGGTCGTCCTGTAGTTCCAGGAGCCGGGCATGTGTCTTATTAATTGTGTTCAAGAGGTTCCTCCTTGAGTGATTTGCATCTACAACCATCAGAGAACAGGCCGAACGGCCCTACGTCCTCCCCAATATTGATGAAATACCACTCAGGGTGGTAACAATTGTCCTCAAGGCCACTGACCGCTTCTTGCGGTGAGCCGAGTGCCAAGTGGTTTTCACACCACGAACGATGAGGGTGAGCAGGATGACGTTGAACGACGGAGCAAGGGATTTGCCTCTTTGGCAGCCAACAACACGAGCGTCGCTCAGCCTGCCGAAGCCAATAGCAGCACTCAGCCCGCTCAGCATCGCCAGTGGATTACTCATCGTTTGTGTCGCGACAACACCGTTCATTGCAATGACACCATTCGCTTCTACATGGGGTTATAACCACTGGCTCGGCGCAGCCGCGATGGGCTGTCTTGTCGGGGGATTCGCGCTATCTGGACTCCTGTTGTTCCAACACACCGTGATGGACGAACACGAGATGCAATTCATCGGTGCGGGACTTGTCGCGATCGTCTCGTCGTCTGTCGTAGTTGCCATGTTCGCGGCTCAAGTGACTTCATCTGAACAGCACGCCGCATGGCTGATTCACGGCCGCCTAGGACTCGCTATCGTCGGCGTCGCGACGATCATCGCTGCCACGATGCCGTACACCTCACGCCTACGTTCGTTAGTTCAAGTGGGGCTCACAATAGCGGCCAGCGCCGCTGTTCTCGGAGTGATCTTCGCCATCTGGCAACCACCCAGCGTGGTTAGCGGGCTGGGTCTAGCAAGTTTGGCCCTCATCGCGGCGGCCATCGAACTCAAGCGTCACCGACAGAGTCAATTCGCTGATCACGGATGGATAGCGTTCGCTTTGTGCGGAGTCGCCGCCGCCGAGGCGCTAATCACCATTCAGCACGACAACATGGTCTACGTCATCGGTGCCAGCGCTGTGACCGGTATTGGCTTCATCTATGCGCATAAATCGATCCGCTCCAGCCTCGTGACACGGCTGCGCTCAGACCTCACCGCTGTCGACGCACTGCTCGAGACACAACGCCAGCTTCGTGAGCAACAACGCTGCCAGGAACGTGCGCTCGCACAACTGGCACACGACAACCGGTCCACTGCGCTCGCACTCGAATCAGCGGTCGAGCTCATCAGCAACTCCGAACACGCCCCGGTTGAGATGATCGCACTGTCGAGCGCGCTTGGCGATGAGGTGGGGCGCATGCGCCGGACGGTCGCTGACATCGTCGCTGGTGCCGCTCCTGTGCAAACACACGTTGTCTGGGATGCAATCGAATCCGTCGTCCGGTGTCGTTCAGCTCAGGTGCGCGACCTTCGTGTCGACGTGACCGACGGCGTCCGCGCTCACTCCGATCCGGACACACTTGCCTCGGTCGTCGATGCCTTGATGGCGAACGCAGTCGAACACGGCGGTGCCGGCCTCGTTTCTGTGAGCGTTACGAGCACGGCCAACACCGCCATCATCTCGGTTGACGATGACGGACCCGGCGTTGTCGACGTGTGCCGAGAGATCATCTTTGAGCGCGGCGTTACCAGCAAGCGCGATGATCACCAAGGCCTTGGACTGTTCGGAGCCGCCGAACGTGCCCGAACCGTCGGCGCTTCCATCCTGGTCAAGTCGAGTGTGCACGGCGGTGCACGTTTCGAAGTTCACGTTCCGATGACGTCCACCCCATCATTTGTACCAATGGCTGACGCCCGATCGGGAAGGTGACCAATGGGAGCAACAATCGCAATCATCGAGGATCACGCTCTCATCGCGGCGGGGCTTGGGGCACGGCTCAACCGCGACGGCATCGACACGTTCTGGATCGATCCGACACGCCAAGACCCTCTTGAGGCGTTGGCCGATCGGCCGGCCGATCTTGTCGTGGTCGATCTAGACCTCGGACCACGCCTGCGCGGCGACGACCTGCTCAGACCGCTTGTAGACGCCGGTTACGCCCCCGTACTGTTGACCGGAACACTCGATGAACCAAGGATCGCACGGTGTCTGGACAGCGGCGCAGTTGGTGTCATTTCGAAGTCGCTACCTCTCGAGGAGGTCGCTTTCCGGATTCTCGACGCGCTCGACGGGCGGCCCGTGAACGGGGCGAACGAACTCGCACACCTAATGTCGCTCGCACATACCCAAGGCCTGTCGAGCGACGCGATCGGTGAACAGCTCACCGATCGCGAACAAACGGTTCTACAAGAGCTTGTTGATGGCCGATCCCCTGTGGAGATCTCCGAGAATCTCATCGTCGGTCTGTCCACGGTCCGTTCACACATCCGTTCGATTCTTTGCAAACTGGGGGTCAGCTCTCAGGTCGGCGCTGTCTCGGCCGCCGTGCGTAGTGGATGGCTGCCCAGTGCGACAGTGAATGCGCGCTGATCGGAGCTCTCAGATCTCCTTGATCGCCTGCAACACCGGTCTCCAAGTCTCAGGGTCCTCATCGATCGGCGCGAAGAACTGGATCCGGTCGAGCACACCTTCGTAGCGCTGCGCAATCGACGTCGCCATGTTCTTCGCAGACGCCCGCACCGCGAACGCATCGACCATGTCATCGGTGATGAGCTCGGCCATGTCGTCCCATCGGCCCTGTTTGGACATTGCATTCAGCTCTGGCTGCAATTCGCCCCATCCGTGGTGATCGAGAACCGGTCTGTACGCCGGCGTAGACCCATAGAAGGCGAGCTGCTTGCGAATCGGTTGTGTTCGTCCGATCGCATCGTCGCCGTCGTCGAGTGCAAGAAACAGCGGCATCGAAATCTCGAAGTCGCTCCGGCGGCGCTCCTGGGCGTCCAGCCCTCTTTCGATCGCTGGCAAGGACACGGCACGGAAGTACTCGGCGGTTGTGAACCCGTGAGCGATAAACCCATCCCCAACTTCGCCGGCGACCTCGGTCATCTTCGGTCCCACGCC
>JADFOM010000033.1 GCA_022562835.1 Acidobacteriota bacterium
GGCGAAGGCGGTAGTGCGGGTGCGGGTGAATCGACAGATTCTGGTGGGTCCGCCGAAGGCGGAAGTGCGGGTGCGGGTGAATCGACAGATTCTGGTGGGTCCGCCGAGGGCGGTAGTGCGGGTGCGGGTGAATCGACAGATTCTGGTGGGTCCGCCGTAGGCGGCGATAAAGAGGGTGGTGAGCACTAGTGGAGATGGCAGTGTTTATCGCCGCTGCGCTGATCATCCTGAGCGGTGCGATGGGTGTGATAGTTGCTCGGAACCCTGTGCACTCAGCACTGTTCTTGGTACAGACTCTCTTCGGCGTCGCGGCGTTGTTCGTGTTGCAGGAGGCGCATTTCCTGGCGGCGGTCCAAGTCATTGTGTACGCGGGCGCCATCGTGATCCTGTTCCTCTTCGTCATCATGTTGTTGGGCGTCGACAAGGTCGAGGATCTCAATGTCGAGCCGATCGCCGGACAGCGTCCGCTAGCGGTGGTGATAGGGGCCGCTGGTATTGGTCTGATGTTGACGGTTCTGGTGATCGCCACCGATGTAATCAGCGGTGCACATTCGAGTACTGGACCGCTCGGTGAATCAGACATCGACGAGATCGCCAAGTCGATCTTCGGTGATTATGTGTTCGCATTCCAGCTGACGGGTGTGCTTCTAACCATCGCTGTTGTTGGTGCCGTTGTGCTCGCTCGACGTGCTGCAACCGACCCCGAGCCGATTCCCGAGAGCGCGTATGACGAACTTGTCGCCGCTCAGATCGCCGCCCGCGAGTCGACGTTGACCGCCGAAGGCGGCGACGGCACCGCCCAGGATGGCGAAGAGACCACCGACGACGGCGAAGATTCAGCTGACGATGGCGAGGCTGAGACATGATTTCTCAGAACTGGCACCTTGTGCTGGGTGCGCTCCTCTTCATGATCGGCGTGGTCGGGCTGATGGTTCGACGCAACCCGCTCGTCATGTTCATGTGTGTAGAACTCATGCTGAACGCCGTGAACGTCACCCTGGTCGCGTTCGGAAATGAGCTAGACGACATCGGTGGTCAGACCGCAGTGTTTTTTGTGCTCGTCGTGGCCGCGGCAGAGGTGGTCGTGGGACTCGCGATCGTCGTGGCGGTCAAACGCCGCTTGCCGGATGCCACCGCAGATGATGTTTCGGTATTGAGGGGCTGAGCAGATGGTCGAAGCCGTATGGCTCATCCCCGCCTTTCCGCTTGCCGGATTCCTGACCCTCCTGCTGTTCGGGCGTCGCCTCGGTGAGCCGGTCGCTGGCTGGCTCGCCACGCTCGCGATGGTGGGTTCGCTCCTCGCCACGATATTTGTGTACCTAGGGCTGATAGACCGCCCCGAGGACGCCAGGATGTTTGACCAGGTCCTCTTCGAATGGGTGCCGGTCGGCAATTTCTCGGTCGACGTCGGCTTCTTATTGGATCCGTTGTCGATCACCATGTGTTTGTTCATCACCGGTGTCAGCGCGGTGATCCACCTCTATTCGGTGGGATACATGCAGGGCGACGCCAACTTCTCGAAGTTCTTCCTCTACCTCAACCTCTTCGCGTTCTCGATGCTCATGCTGGTGCTCGGCGACAACATGTTGTTGACGTTCCTCGGCTGGGAGGGCGTCGGCGCCTGTTCCTATTTCCTGATTGCGTTCTGGTTCGACGACGAAACCAACGCGACCGCCGGCAAGAAGGCGTTCGTTACCAACGACCGCCGGCAAGAAGGCGTTCGTTACCAACCGGGTCGGCGACTGGGGCTTCATGGTCGCGATGTTCTTCACGTTCACGGCCGTCGGTTCGATTCAGTACATCGACGTGTTGGGGTCGGCAGGTGGGTTGAGCGAGTCCACCGCCTCCGCGATCACCCTGTTGTTGTTGATCGCTGCAGCCGGCAAGTCCGCCCAGATCCCCTTGTACCTCTGGCTTCCTGATGCAATGGCCGGCCCTACGCCGGTCTCCGCACTAATTCACGCGGCGACGATGGTGACCTCGGGTGTCTACCTGTTGATCAGGATGAACCCGGTACTTGAGGCGAGCGCCGAATGGGCGACGACGACCATTGCCTGGGTTGGGGCGATCACGGCGTTGTTCGCGGCGTCGATCGCGGTTGCGCAGAACGACATCAAGAAGGTCTTGGCCTACTCGACGATCAGTCAGCTTGGCTACATGTTCCTCGCAATCGGGCTCGGCGGTTACGTCGCAGCTGTATTCCACATGGTCACACACGCGTGTTTCAAAGCTCTGTTGTTCCTCGGTTCCGGGTCGGTGATCCACGGCATGGACGGCGATCAGGACATGCGTCACTACGGTCGACTTGCCAAGGTCATGCCGATAACGGCCATAACCTTCATCATTGGCTGGCTCGCAATTTCCGGCGTTCCACCGTTCTCCGGGTTCTGGTCAAAAGACGAGGTACTGCTCGTCGCGTTCGATGAGGGTGGTTGGGGCAAGGCGCTCTGGGTGATCGGCATCCTTGTCGCGTTGCTGACGGCGTTCTACATGACCCGACAGGTAGTTCTGACCTTCTTCGGTCGCTACCGCTACAACGATCCGCGTCCCGACGAGCTACCCGAAAACGCTGCTCCGATCGAGTATCCAGCGCTGTACGAGCCGCCGGCTGTTGCCGACGACGTCGAGTTACCGGCCTCGGTGGAGCAACGGGCGAAACATCACCCTCACGAGTCGCCGTGGACGATGACGGCGTCGCTCGTGCTGCTCGCAGGACTAGCGGTCTTCGCCGGTCTCTTGAATCTTCCGTTCGGCGGCTGGCATAACCTCGAGAAGTTCCTCGAACCCTCTCTGGCCGGCAATGAGGCGCACATCGACGCGTCGGGCGGACTAAAGGTCGGTCTTGGGGCTATTGCTGTCATCGTCGCAGTGGTCGGCGTTGCAGTCGCGCTCGGTGCGTACCTGCGCAACAAGCGCTCGCCTAAGACACTCGAACCGGAGGTATTGGCCGAGGGCTGGTATTACGATCAGACGGTTTCGAACTTCATGGGTGGTCCGGGTCGCAAGGCCTTCGAGGCGGTTGCGTGGTTCGACCGCACGATCATCGACGGCGCTGTCGTCGGTACCGGCCGAGCCGTGCAAGCGGCCTCCACGGGCCTGCAACGTGTGCAGAACGGCTTCGTGCGTTCCTATGCGGCGCTTCTTGCTAGCGGCGGCCTGCTGTTGCTCGCCTACTTCTTGTTGAGGGCGACACTGTGATGGGCTTCGCGTCTACCATCTTCGCCAGTGGAGGAACCGTTGATTTTCCACTGCTGAGTGCGCTCATTGCGATCCCCGCGGCGGGCGCAGTGCTTCTCACACTCCTGCCGCGGTCGCGTCCTGAACTATTCCGTCAGATCGCGGTACTGCTCAGCGTCGCCACAGGCGCGATCTCGATCTGGCTTCTCGCTGCATTCGACAGCGGGGTCGATGGCTTCCAGTTCCGTACCGAGCACTCCTGGGTGAGCGACCTGGGAATCTCGTGGCTCCTCGGGGTCGATGGGATCTCACTGTTCTTGATCGTGTTAACCGGCATTCTCTTTCCGATCGCGATCATGGCCGAAGAACCCGACCGCGATCCGAAGCAGTACTACGCATGGTTGTTGCTGCTCGAGGCAGGTTGCATGGGGGTCTTCATGGCTCTCGATCTGGTCATGTTCTTCATCTTCTTCGAGATTGTGCTCGTCCCGATGTACTTCTTGATCGGGCGCTGGGGACATGGCAATCGGGTGTTTGCCGCGACGAAGTTCTTCCTCTACACGATGGCCGGCTCGGCGCTGATGCTGGTCGGCATTGTCACCCTCGCGGTGCTCGATGCATCGAGAGGCGGTCACGCCCTTACCTTCAGTCTCGAAATCTTGGGTGATTCTCAGGCGCTTGCCGAGTCCTCCAGTTGGACTGCGCGTTTCGTGTTCTTGAGCTTCGCGCTCGCGTTCGCGGTGAAGGTGCCGATCTTTCCTTTGCATACCTGGCTTCCCGATGCTCACACCGAAGCGCCGACGGCTGGCTCGGTAATTTTGGCAGGTGTGATGTTGAAGCTGGGTACATATGGGTTTCTCCGATTCGGCCTCTTCTTGTTCCCGGAGGCATCGGTGTATTTCGCGCCGTTATTCGTCGCCCTCGGCGTGATCGGCATCCTCTATGGAGCGGTTGTCGCAACGATGCAGCGCGACCTGAAACGTCTCGTGGCGTACTCCTCGGTGGCACACCTAGGTTTCATCGTGCTGGGCACGTTCTCGCTCAACAGTGAAGGCATCACCGGTGGATTGCTGCAGATGGTGAACCACGGTGTGTCCACCGGCGCACTGTTCCTACTCGTCGGCATGATCTATCAACGACGCCACACGAGGATGATCGACGAGCTCGGCGGACTTCAGAAGTCCGCTCCGATCATGGCGGGCGTCTTCATGTTGGTGATGTTGTCCTCGATTGGCCTTCCCGGGCTCAACGGTTTCGTCGGCGAGTACCTCACCCTGCTCGGAGCGTTCATGGCGCACCGCTGGTGGGCAGTGATTGCAACGGTCGGGGTCATCCTTGCCGCTGTCTATCTCCTCTGGGCCTATCAACGTGTATTCCACGGACCAGCGGAGGGCGAGAACGCAGACATGCCCGATCTGCGGTTCTCCGAGGGATTGTTGCTCTTACCGCTCCTCGGTCTGATCCTCTTCATGGGCATCTACCCCAAACCGGTGATCGAGCGCATGGAGCCGTCCATCGATGCGCTGATCGACCACATCGAGGAATACGTCGAAGACTTCACCGAGCCCACCAATGATGTGCTCGTCGCAACCGGCGCGGGTCATGGCGAAGACACCGAACACTCCGGAGACACCGATGACGGCGAAGGTTCCGAGGGGGCAGACGAATGATGTTCGCGCAGGTTCCTCCGACTACCGACCCACCCGTGCCCACAGAGTTTTCGACGCCCGATGTTGATGCCTGGTTGATCCTTCCACTGCTCGTGCTCATCGGTGGCGCCGTTTTGTTGTTGATGGTCGCGTCACTGGTCAAGTCGCTGCAAGACGGTCGGTTTGCCGCGTATGCGACCACGGCGATCGCCGCGAGTGCTGCTATTTGCGTGATCCCGCTGTGGGCTCGGCTCAACGCTGACGGCGCATCGTCCACGTTCAACGGAGCCGTGGGGTTTGATGGATTCTCACTTTTCATCACCGTCATGATCTGTATATCCGTCGCGCTGACGGCGCTCGTCGCGGCTCAGTACCTGATCGATGAAGGCTTCGGCGGCGTAGAGTTCTATGTGCTGATGCTGCTGTCGGCTGCAGGCGGGGTCGTGATGGCATCAGCCAACGATCTGATCGTGTTGTTTCTTGGCCTCGAAGTTCTGTCGATCGCCGTCTATGTGTTGGTCGCGAGTCAGCTGCGCCGCTTCGCGTCGACAGAGGCGGGGCTCAAATACTTCCTGCTCGGTGCATTTTCATCGGCTTTCCTCCTTTATGGCATCGCGCTGGTATACGGCGCGACCGGGTCTACGAACATGTCCACGATCAAGGATTTCCTTGCCGGAAACCTGTTGACCAACAACGCCTTGTTGTTGGCGGGTTTCGCTCTCATGTTGGTCGGTCTTGGGTTCAAGGTGGCGGCTGTGCCGTTTCACGCATGGACCCCGGACGTGTACGAGGGTGCACCGAGCCCGGTCGTCGGGTTCATGGCGTCTGTGGTAAAGGCCGCGGGCTTCGCGGCGCTCATCCGCGTGTTTGTGGTCACCTTCAGTACGTATGCCTCTGACTGGCAGCCCGCGATCTACGCGCTCGCCGTGTTGTCCCTGCTGGGAGGTTCGATCGCTGCAGTGGTACAAACCAACGTGAAGCGCATGTTGGCGTACTCGTCGATCAGCCATGCGGGGTTCATCCTGGTAGGCGTGCAGGCAGCCACAGATGATGGCGTACGGGCCGCCCTGTTCTATGTGGCGGCCTACTCGGTCATGATCGTCGGAACGTTCGGCGTCGTAACCGTCTTCGGTGGTGAGGGCGATCATGCACACTCACTCGACGATTACCGCGGCCTTGGCCGCCGCCGCCCCGCGCTGGCATTCGCTCTTACGATCCTGTTGTTGTCCCAGGCTGGCGTACCTTTCACCGTCGGCTTCTTTGCAAAGTTGGAGATCATCACAGCGGCGGTCGGTGCTGGTTCGCAGTGGCTTGGTGTCATCGCGATGTTGGCGGCGGTCATAGCCGCCTACTTATACCTGCGCATCGTTGTGTCGTTGTTTATGCAAGACGCCGACGAAGAGGCAGAACCCGTTCGACTGCGGACCCCCGACACTGCGGTCGCTGCCATCGCGATTGCGGTCGCCGCGGTGATGTTCTTTGGCATCGTGCCGGGACCACTCGACGATGTCGCGCGCGACGCAGTGCCGGTCCTGGTTACGCGTGGCTAGGGATGGTGTCTGACACCGTGTCGGTCCGGCCCTATTCACCATCGTTCTAGCCACGCAGAGGTACGGAGACTGGCGCTTTCGTAACCACCGTCGATCAGCGCGCGAAAGCCGGGCTGAGACGCAGCGGCTCGTGTGATGACGACGTCGCGGGCGACCTCAACATATGCACGCACGATCTCGAGAAGGCGCTGACGTCTCGTAGCGTCGAGCCCAAAGACGTCGGCCCACGAAGCGAACCGCTTCTGCGGGTCGATGTCTGCGTAGATGGCCGAGAGGTCCGATGGATGCCATAACGGAACCCAGTGCCGCATGGCGACGGCCATATCGAAGAGTGGGTCGACCGGAGCGGTGTAGTCGAAATCGATGAAACCGACGGGAACTGCGGTCTCAGCATTCGAGAACACAACGTTGGAGATGCAGAGGTCGTTGTGGCATGTGAGTGACCCGCGGCCGATGGCTGGCAAATAGGGCACCTCGAACGTCGCATCGGCAGGGGCCACATAGGACACCGAATATTCATGGAGCCGCCGCTGCATGCGGGCGACAGCGACCAAAGTGTCGTCGTCGGCGATCCAGGCGGGGCGTTCTTCGCCGTCCCCGATGACGGTGCCGTCGATGAAACCGAGGTGCTGTTCTTGCGCGTCGATGCCACGAGGCTCGGGTACGAAGTCGCAGCCCTGAGCGCGCACATGGGCCAGAAAGTGCTGGATGGACTTGCCCGCGGCTCCAGCTGGTTTGGAGACCGTATTGCCCTTGCGTGTCACGGCTCCGACGTTCGCGGTTCCACCACTTAAATAGTGCGTCGCTCCAGTAGGCTCCTCGTCGTCGATCACGGTCAGGAAACTAGCCGTCGACTCCGCCCGGGAGGGACGGATTCGACGGTGTCGTCGTGGCCGTGGCTACAAAGTGGCCGCATTGGCGACCCCCAAACCCCATCGTTAGGCTCACTCGCCGTGTCGGACTTCCTCCGCAGTTACCTCACAGTCGCCATTTTTGGTGCCGTCGCGCTCCTGCTCGCCGGGGGCATTCTTTCGCTCGGACGCTTGATTCGGCCGTCGCATGGGAACGCTGAGAAATTGCTCACCTACGAGAGCGGCGTGGATCCGACCGGCGACATGTGGTCTCAGTCCAACATCCGCTACTACGTGTTCGCGCTGCTGTTCGTCATGTTCGACGTCGAAGCCGTGTTTCTGTTCCCTTGGGCAACACGCCTCGAGGCCTACGGAGTATTCGGTCTAGTCGAAATGGGCATCTTCATCCTGATCTTGTTGCTCGGGCTGGTCTACGCCTGGCGTAAGGGGATGTTGCGTTGGGTCTAGTCGAGAGCGGCAAGAGCCCTAAATCGCTCACAACGCTGCTCAACATGTCGCGCAAGTATTCGTTGTGGGTTTACCAATGGGGACTTGCTTGTTGTGCCATCGAGATGGGTGCAGCCTTCGTGGCTCCGCGTTATGACGTCATGCGTCTCGGGGTGATTCCGCTGCCCGCGAGTCCACGTCAGGCCGACCTCGTCGTGATCTCGGGCACGGTGACCGACAAGATGGCACCGTCTGTGAAACGTCTCTACGAACAGATGCCCGACCCTAAGTACGTAATCTCGATGGGCTCCTGTGCCAACTGTGGTGGCCCTTACTGGGACAGCTACTCCGTGACGAAAGGTGTCGACCAGATCATTCCGGTCGACGTTTACGTGCCGGGCTGTCCGCCGCGCCCGGAAGCCTTGCTCGAAGGCATCGTGTTGTTGCAGGAGAAGATTCTCAACGAGGACCCCGCCGATCGTTGGAAGGGGGGGCCCCTTGTCATCGACGGCTGAAGCCACCGAAGAGACCTCTGGTGACCAAGAGGAGGTTGCGACCGACGAGCGTCGCGAGGCCCTCGTAGAGCGCATACGCACCGAGCTCGGTGACGCACTCATCGATCACCACATCCTCGCGGACACCGACCTGTGGATTCGGGTCGACCGCGAACGCTGGGTCGACACCGGCCTGTTCCTGAGAGACGGGTTGGGCTGCGCCTACTTCAATTTCCTGTCCGTGATCGACTGGATGCCTTCACCGTTCGGTCGCGAGATGGAGGCTGAGGTCGATGCCGATCCGGAAGCCGACACGAAAGAACCAGAAGCGATGCAACAAGGAGTTGCGGGCGGCGACAGCCGCTTTCAGCTATTTGCACGGGTAAACAACGTCATCGACCACATGGGGATCACGATCAAGACGGATCTCGATGACGACACACCGAGCATCGATACTTGGATCCCTGCATATGACGGAGCGAACTGGCACGAGCGCGAGGCATTCGAGATGTATGGCGTCGATTTCATTGGTCACCCGAATCTCATCAATCTCTACCTGCCGACCGGGTTTGAGGGCAATCCCCTTCGCAAGGACTTCCCGCTATTGGCTCGCCGAATGAAGCCGTGGCCCGGAATCGTTGACGTGGAGCAGATGCCAGGCGACGACGAAGAGGACGAGACGGAGGCCTCGACGTGAACGTCACCGAGCAGGACCAGCTTTCCTATATCGCCGCGCAGGCGGCCGATTCGCGTATCAATGTCGAGATCGAGACCGAGGGCATGACCCTCAACATTGGGCCGCAGCACCCCGCGACCCACGGCACTCTGCGGATCGTGGTCAAGCTCGACGGAGAGCAGGTCATCGCGGCCGAACCGATAGCCGGATATATGCATCGCGGGTACGAGAAGCTGACCGAGGTGCGCACCTACCCACAGGTGACGACCCTCATCAACCGGATCGACTGGCTGGGCAGCTTCGCGAACGAGGTTCCCTTCATCCTCGCGGCTGAACAACTCATGGAGGTCGAGGCACCACCGCGGGCCCGATGGATCCGCACGATCCTCTTCGAGTTGTCACGGATTTCGAATCTGACGTTGTTCCTCGGCGACATGGGCATCCAACTCGGCGCGATGACGCCCGTGTTCTATGCGTTCCGCGATCGTGAACACGTCCTCAATCAGATCGAGTCGGTAACCGGTGGTCGTTTCCACCCAAACTTCGACCGCATCGGTGGGATCAAGGACGACCTTCCCGCAGGTTGGATAGACGGCACCCGTTCGGCGATGACCAGGATCGCTGAGTTCTGCGATCAGATGGAAGCGCTCCTGTTGAACAACGAGATCTTCGAGTCCCGCACGCGCGGGATTGGCGTTATCCCTGCCGATATCGCGCTCTCATACGGGATGTCCGGTGCGAATCTTCGAGCCAGCGGCGTCGACTGGGACCTCCGTCGTGACGGCGGCGACGGCCTCGCCTACAAAGAGCTGGACTGGAAGGTCTGGACTCATCCTGATGGCGATTCGTTCGCACGGTTCTGGGTGCGACTCCAGGAGGTCCGCGAGGGCGTCAAGATTGTAGAGCAGTTGCTCGATGGCATCCCGTCGGGCCCCGTGATGGCCAAGGTGCCTCGCATCATCAAGGTGCCGCCGGGCGAAGCGTGGGTCGAAACCGAAAACCCACTCGGCGCCATGGGCTACTACGTCGTGTCAAAGGGTGAACTAGTGCCTTTCCGGGTCAAGATCCGCTCTGCCTCGTTCAACAACGTCTCGATCGCTTCGTGGGTGTTGAGAGGCGTCTACGTACCCGACATCATCACGATCCTTGCCAGTCTGTATTTCATTCTTGGAGACATCGACCGGTGAGCATTCTCGCGGAGCTGGCGTATTGGCAGCAGACCTCATTGCGCGTCGCCGCTGGACTGGTCGCTGTGCTGTTGCCTGCGGGCACGCTCGTCTACCTGTACCTCTTCAAGATGATGAGCTTCATGCAGAGCCGTCTCGGACCCATGGAAGCAGGTCCGTTTGGGTCGCTTCAGCTCGTCGCCGAGGTCGGCAAGTGGCTTCAGAAGGAAGACATCATTCCGACGCGGGCCGACCGACTCATCTTCGGCCTCGCTCCATTCATCGTGTTGATGAGCACCTTCCTCCTCGTGGTTGTTATTCCCTTCGGACCCGACGCTTTCTTCGCCGACCTGCCGACGGGCATCTACTTCGCCCTCGCCGTCGGATCGATCTCGGTCATCGGAATATTGATGGCTGGCTGGGCCTCGGCCAACAAGTACTCGCTGCTCGGTGGTCTTCGTGCGGCGGGCCAACTCATCGCCTATGAGCTACCGATGGTGCTAGCTGTCGTCGGCGTGGTGATTCAGGCCGGCACGCTCAACATGCAGGGCATCGTTGTGGCCCAGGCCGATGGCGAAATCTTTGGCTGGGGCGGTATTGGCAATCCATACATCCTCACGCAGTTCGTCGCTTTTGCGATCTTCCTTATCGCCGTGCAGGCTGAGCTAACCCAAACACCGTTCGACATGCCTGTCGCGGAATCCGAATTGGTCAGTGGTTATCTGACCGAATATTCCGGCATTCGGTTTCTGCTGTTCTTCATCAGCGAATATGCAACCGCAGGAGCGTTCTCTGCGATCATCGCGGTGCTGTTCCTCGGTGGTTGGTACATCCCGGGCATCGACATTGACGACAACGTCTTCAATGTCATCGGCCCGATTGTGATGATGGTCAAGATCGTGCTTGTGAGTTTCGTGATCTTTTGGTTCCGTTTCACCATGCCCCGCTTTCGAGAGGATCAACTCCAGCGCCTCGCATGGAAGGTGCTCATCCCTCTCGCCCTAGTCAATATTGCCGCGACTGCTGTCTTGAAGGTGGCGTTCTAGATGCCAATGATTCCAGGAGTTATCAAGGGTCTCGGTGTGACGTTCAAGACCCTGATCGAAACGCTGTTTCCAGAGGGGCTTCGCAAACCGATCCCGCAACCCTCCAAGGGTGCGGTCACCGTGCAATATCCGCATGAGAAGGAAGAACCGGCGCCCCGCGCACGTGGCATCATCGCTCTACACGAGGGCAACTGCACGGCATGCATGTTGTGTGTTCGCGAATGCCCCGACTGGTGCATCTATATCGAGGGTCACAAGACCAAAGCTCCTCCTCGTCGCGCTGGCGGTAAGCCTCGCCAGGTCAACGCGCTCGACCGATTCGATATCGATTACGCGCTCTGTATGTACTGCGGGATCTGTGTCGACGTCTGTCCCTTCGACGCGTTGTTCTGGAGCCCGGAATACGAGTTTTCCGAACCCAAGATCGCCGATCTGTTGCACGACAAAGAACGACTCGGCGAGTGGATGCACACCGTGCCCGCGTTTGAGGCATATGAGGCCGGCTCAGAGGCCAAACAGAAGAAGGTGCCTGAGTGAACCTTCTCGCTTTGTCGCTCCCGGCCGTTCTTGCGCAGTCCGATTCGGGCGACCTCCTCGTCGCCCAGAACATTGCGTTTGGGATTATCGCTGCGACGATGCTGTTTTCGGCGTGGCGCGTCGTGTCCACGAACAACATCGTGCACGCTGCTCTCTATCTCGTGATCGCCCTGGCAGGTGTTGCAGCGATCTTCATCTTGCTCGGCGCCGAATTCGTCGGGGTCACGCAGATACTCGTCTACATCGGCGCGGTCGTCGTACTGTTCTTGTTCGGGATCATGCTGACGCGCGCTCGGCTCGGTGACGTCGAATCCGTAGACCACGAGAATCGTTTGATCGCAGCGCTCACGGCCGTGTTGTTGGCGGTCGTTATGTCCTACGCGTTGATCGACTCGTTCGGGGACACACGCATAGATATCGAGACTCCGTCAACGACTCAAGCGGTAAGTGACTCGATCTTTTCGGACTACATAATTCCGTTCGAGGCCGTGTCCTTGCTGCTGCTAGCGGCGCTGATCGGTGCCATCGTCGTGGCAAGGAGGGAAGATGGTTCTTAATCAGTTCTTGCTTCTCGCGGCGGCCCTTTTCTGCATCGGTGTCTACGGTGTGTTGGCGCGTCGCAACGGTGTGATGGTGCTCATGTCGGTCGAGCTCATTCTCAACGCCGTCAACATCAACTTGGTGGCCTTCGCCGCATTCACAAACTCGATAGCCGGAGAGGTCTTTGCCCTATTTGTCATTGCGATTGCCGCAGCCGAGGTTGGCGTCGGTCTCGCCATTGTCTTGTTGATCTATCGCAACCGCAAGAGCATCGACTTGACCGAAGTCGATCTTCTGAAGGGCTGATCTCCGATCATGTTCGACACTCTCGCATTCGCCGCTGAGGCGAGTTCTGCGGTCACTTCGGCTGGCGGACTCTTCATTCGTAATGCCTGGATCATCCCGGTCATTCCGTTCGTCGCCTTCTGGCTGATCCTGTTCTTCGGCAAGAAGATGCCAAAGGGCGGCGCGGAAATCGGTATCGCCTCGGTCGGGATCGCGTTCGTTCTTGCGTTGTGCGTTGGCGTCAACTGGATAGACCACCGCGACAACTTCTCACTCGAGGCCGATCATGCGGTTGTCGCAGAGCAGGACGCTGAGCTATCCGCCGAAGGCCATGAGGGTGAGGAGACTCACGAAGCTGACGCTGTCGCGAGCGACGAGGCCGACACATCCCAGGAGCAAGGGTCCGCCGAAGACACCGCGGCTGGCCACGTCGAGGCACACCCCACCGTCGCGGTCGGCAACAGTGTCCCCTGGCTTCAAAGCGGCGGCGAGGTCTTCTCGGTCGGGTTCCTAATCGATGGTCTGGCCGCGATGATGCTCATCGTCGTCACGCTTATCTCGCTGCTCGTACTCGTCTACTCCACCGACTACGTCAGCGGTGACCGCCGCTATACCCACTATTTCGCTTTCCTAAGCCTGTTTACCGCTTCCATGCTCTTTCTCGTGATAGCCGAGAACACACTGCAACTCATCGTTGCATGGGAGCTCGTCGGCGTCTGCTCGTTTGTGTTGATCGGTCACTGGTGGGAGGAGAAACCCAACAGCGACGCGGCGCTCAAGGCGTTTCTCACCAACCGTGTCGGCGACATTGGCCTCCTCGTGGGAGTGTCGGTGCTGTTCTTCGCGGCTGGCAACACGTTCAACATCGCCGAGATCAACACCCGGGCCCTCAGTGGTGAGATCAGCCACACGGCGCTGTTGGTCGCCTCGCTTTGTCTGCTCGCTGCTGTCATGTCCAAGTCGGGTCAGTTCGTGTTGCACACCTGGCTACCCGACGCCATGGCTGGTCCGACTCCGGTTTCAGCGTTGATCCATGCCGCCACGATGGTGGTCGCCGGCGTCTACATGGTCGCTCGCCTCTACGGAGTGTTCTGGGACGGATTCTCGATCGGCGGATCCTCGATAAACCCGCTAGCGATGGTTGGCGCGATCACGTTGCTGTTCGGTGGCGCCCTCGCGTTCGTGCAACGAGACATCAAGAAGGTCCTTGCCTATTCCACGGTCAGCCAGCTTGGCTACATGGTGCTGGCCCTTGGGGTAGGAGCGTGGACCGCAGCGGTGTTTCACCTCTTTACCCACGCGTTTTTCAAGGCCGGCCTCTTCCTCGGTGCAGGTTCGGTGTCGCACTCGGTGCACGGCTTCGACATGAAATCCGACATGGGCGGCCTGCGAAAGTTCATGCCGAAGACCTTCGTGACATTTCTCATCTGTTCATTCGCACTGATGGGGTTACCGCCACTGGCAGGGTTCTGGTCAAAGGACGAGATCTTTGTGGGGACCGGCGGCTGGGGTCTCTTCGGTGGCACCGGCGGTAGCGGCTCATACACCCTGATGTTGGTGATGGGTATGGCGGGCGCCGCGTTGACGGCCGCCTATATGACGAGGGTCATCTATCTCACCTTCTTCGGTGAGTTCCGCGGTCGTGGTGAACCTCACGAGTCCGGTCCACGGATCACCGTGCCGTTGATGATCCTCTCGTTCTGTGGCGTCGTGGTCGGCTGGCTCAACCTGCCGGTCCGGATGCAGGTGGTCCCCGACGGCTGGACCGAACGTTTCGGCCATTTTGTCGAGCCGGTCGCGGCCTACTTCCCGTCCTCGGAGGTCGGCTTCAGCCACGGTGAACCTAGCTGGTCGCTTGCGGTCGCCTCGACACTGGCCGCTCTAGCTGGTCTGGGCGTTGCATTCGCCTACTACTTCGTAAAGGTAGAGCAGAGGTCGACGGCCGAGCACACCTCACTCACCGAACTGGCTGACGGGCCTACTTCACGTAGCGGCGTGGCGGCGGCTGGCTACACCGTGCTCATCAACAAGTACTACCTAGATCATCTCTACACCGACATCATCGTCGGGGGCACCAAGGGGCCGGTTGCCGACGGGGTCAAGTGGTTTGACAAGGAAGTACTGGACGGCACCGTCGACGGTGTCGGGCGCGGTGCGGTAGCGGCGGGCAGTGTCGTGTACAACACCATTGATCAGGGGGTCATCGACGGGATCGTCGATATGGCCGGCCTGGCTTCGACCGCTGGTGGAGATGA
>JADFOM010000333.1 GCA_022562835.1 Acidobacteriota bacterium
GCCAGCGCTACGTCGATCTTTGGGTCACGCCCGAGGCGCGGCCGACATTCAAGGCGCGTAGCAAGGTGATGTCGTTGACGCGCCGTTGGCTCGAAGAGCGCGACTTCATGGAGGTGGAAACACCGGTCTTTCACCCGATACCGGGCGGGGGTACCGCTGCTTCGTTCGAGACGCATCACAACGCGCTCGATGTCGATCTGTTTCTGCGCGTCGCACCGGAGCTGTATCTCAAACGACTCACGGTCGGAGGGTTCGAGCGGGTCTTCGAGATGGCGAGGGTCTTTCGCAACGAAGGGATCTCGACCCGACACAATCCCGAGTTCACGATGCTCGAGCTCTACCAGGCCTACGCCGACTACAACGACATCATGGAACTCGTCGAGACACTCGTCGCGTATCTCGCAACAGAGATCTGTGGATCCACGCAGATCAGCTACGGCGGGCGTGAACTCGACTTAACGGCGCCGTGGCGTCGAGCGACGATGCTCGAGCTGATCGCGGAACATGCAGGCGATGATCTGTCGCTGGACATGCCGTTCGAAGCCCTCGTGGAGGTAGCGCACCGCCACGGCGTTGAGGTCGGTGCGCATCACGGCCCAGGCAAGGTGATACTCGAGATCTACGAGAAGACGACCGAGGCTCAGTTGTGGGGACCTCTTTTCGTCACGGACTATCCCAGAGAGGTCTCGCCGCTGTCGCGTGACCACCGCGAACACGAGGGAATGACCGAACGGTTCGAGGCGATCGTGGCGGGCCGCGAATTGTGCAACGCCTTCAGCGAGCTGGTCGATCCAGTTGAGCAGCGGGCCCGTTTCGAGGCTCAAGGTAAAATGCGCGACGCGGGTGACAGCGAAGCGATGGCCGTCGATGAGGATTACCTACGGGCGCTCGAATACGGGTTGCCCCCAACAGCGGGTCTGGGTATCGGTATGGACCGTCTGATCATGTTGTTGACAGATTCAGCGTCAATCCGTGACGTCGTGTTGTTTCCTACTCTCCGCCCCGAGCAGTAGTTACGTCGCGTGGGTGTGGGTCAGCTCAGACGGTGTCGACGGTGTGAAGCTGGTCGAGCAGGTGCGCGGCAGCGGTACCGAGCGCCGTGTGAGCCTGTGTGCCCTGTAAGGGTTCGATAGCGGCGGAGGCCTGATTGGCAAATCGTCTCGCATCATCAAGGGCGGATGCGATGCCGGGTCCAGCTCGAACAATGTCGCGAACCTTGTCGCGGGTTGATGTGTCTAGGGGTTCACCGAGGAGATGAGCGAGGTCGGTGCACTGATCGGACTGCAGGGTGCGGATCACCGGAAGGGTGTAGCAGCCCTCGATCAGGTCGTTTCCGGCTGGTTTACCGAGCTGGTCGGCGGTCGCGATTATGTCCAGGATGTCGTCGACAATCTGAAAGGCCATGCCGTAGGCATGCCCGAATACGGTCAGTGTTTCGATTTGGTCGCGTTCGAGTTCGGCCACGATGCCGCCGATCCTGCATGCTGTGGCGAGCAGGCTCGCGGTCTTTCCGTCGACGGACTCCAGGTACAGCTCCTCGCTGCGTTCCACGTTGAACAGGTCCTTGAGTTCGAGGATCTGCCCTTCGCACAGCCGCGCGATCGTCGAGGCTAGGAGTCCAGCGACCTCGGTGCCTAGCGACGCAGCTAGCTCCGACGCGCGGGCGAGTAGGAAGTCCCCGGCGAGGATGGCTGTAAGATTGCCCCATCGAGCGTTGACCGAATCGACGGTTCGACGTACCTCGGCGTCGTCCATAACGTCGTCGTGGTAGAGAGAACCGATATGGACCAGTTCGACCGAAACCGCTCCTGAGATCACCTCGGGCGTGGCCGCGATAGGGCTGTTGTTGGCTGCCGATGCAGCCGCAATAGCGAATCCCGGTCGGACCCGCTTGCCGCCAGCAGCGATCAGATGGCCGGCGATCTCGCTTAGATAGGGGTCGGTGACCAGCACCGAGCTCGCCAACTGCTCTTCTACGCGTTGGAGGTCTCTCTCCATAGTGGGTATCACGTGGAGAGGGTTTGGAGCGGCCACGGCATAAAGGTACCGCTTCGACGTGATCGGGCAGAAGTCCTGGAACGTGCGCCCAGGGATGCTCTCAGATGACGGCCTACGTTGCCGATGGGCACCTGTCCGATCCAACCGAGAGACGAAAGGCGCCGTAGCGACAGTACGAATGTTGCAGAAGACATGGGTCCGTTGCCCTATGGGTAGCAGGACACCCCGGGTACACTGCCAAGGGAGTCGCCTAGAGAGCGATTTTCTCGAAGCGACACATAGATCGATTTTCCATGTTTCCACTACGACCTCAAGGGGTCACGACGCTGGGAGGAAGCTTTGTTCGAGCGATTCACCGACCGAGCACGACGAGTTGTCGTGTTGGCCCAAGAAGAAGCGCGCCTGCTCAATCACAACTACATCGGCACCGAACACATCCTGTTGGGGCTGATCCACGAGGGTGAGGGCGTTGCTGCCAAGGCGCTGGAGTCGCTCGGTATCTCGCTCGAGGCGGTAAGGAGCCAGGTCGAGGAGATCATCGGCCAGGGCCGGGTGAGCCAGAGTCGGCGCCAGCCGACCACCTACCACGTCAGCGCCCTGGACAACCGCCACGCCTACGTCGTGCAGCTCGAGGGCCCAAGCCCTTGCAACTGTTGCTCCTTGATTTCTTCGCCGACATGACCGCTCATTTCGGCCCGCGACCCCATCTCCTCTCTTATCCGCTCTGAGACCGTGTCGAGGCCCTCTCCGAGCGTGCGCTTTTCTGGGGCACCCTCGGGTATCTTTCCTCCAGCTCGCTCCATGACATCCTCAGCAGCGTAGATCGGAGCCTGAGTAATCACGGCGAGAGCCAAGGCGTGGCGCGGCGGCGCGGAAACGTCCACGCTGCAGTTCATGCACCACCTGGTGCAGCGCGGCGTGGAGCTGCACGTTTTTACGCGCAGCCGGCCCTCACCCACACCCGGCCTCTTTGTCCACACCATCAGCGGCGCTTCCATGTCTCGCACGCGCCGCAGTATCACCTTCGCTCACCGCGTCGAGCGGCGCTTGCGCTGC
>JADFOM010000034.1 GCA_022562835.1 Acidobacteriota bacterium
CAAGGTGATCGAAATTCGGTTTGCTACCGGCGATAGTGTCAGCGCCGGCGATGTGGTAGCCGTTCTTGAGGCCATGAAGATGGAGAACCATCTGCGGGCCCCCCGCGACGGTGTTATTCGGGAGATCGGTATCGCCGTAGGCGACCAGATCGAGAAGGACATGATCCTGATGGTCATCGAAACCATCGAGGACCGCGACGATCAAACATCGCGTAATGACGGTGAGGCCAACCCCAAATGACGGATCCGATTCGTATCGCCAACTGTTCGGGCTTCTACGGAGATCGATTGTCCGCAGCTTCCGAGATGGTCGAGGGCGGTCCGATCGATGTCTTGACCGGTGACTGGCTCGCCGAATTGACCATGTTGATCCTTGCCCGCACACAGGCGAAGCATCCCGGCGGCGGATATGCCCGCACTTTCGTCACCCAGATGGAACAGGTTATGGGGTCGTGTCTGGACAAGAACATCAAAGTTGTCACCAACGCCGGGGGCCTCGACCCTGATCACTGCGCGGACGCCGTGGCCGAGGTCGCCGACACGCTCGGTCTGAGTCCGACGATTGCATACGTGTCGGGCGATGACCTTCTCCCCCGTCTCGACGAACTGACCGAGGCTGGGGTCGCGCTGGAGCACTTCGAGACTGGTGAGCCGCTCGGCGACTCGAGCAGGTTCATAAGCGCCAATGCGTATCTCGGGTGCTGGGGTATCGTCGATGCTCTTTCGCGTGGCGCGGACATCGTGGTCACGGGTCGTACTACCGACGCCGCGATCGTGTGCGGACCAGCGGCGTGGCATCACGGCTGGGCCCGCGACGACTGGAATGCTCTCGCCGGAGCCGTGATCGCTGGCCATGTCATCGAATGCGGCACCCAAGCGACCGGCGGCAACTACTCGTTCTTCACCGAACTCAACGGCATGGAACGAACTGGTTTTCCGTGGGCTGAGATCAGCGCAGACGGTTCGTCGGTGATCGGCAAACACGACGGAACCGGAGGTGCGGTTACCGTCGGTACGGTCACCTCTCAGCTGCTCTACGAGATTGACTCGCCCGCCTACCTTGGCCCGGACGTGACGTCGCGATTCGACACGATTGAACTCGAGCAGACGGCTCCCGATCGGGTCACGATTCGAGGCGCGCAGGGCGAACCGCCTCCGACCACACTCAAGGTTTCGATGAACGAACTCGGCGGGTTCCGCACCGACATCCACATCGCGCTGACCGGGCTTGACATCGAGGCGAAGGCCGAACTCGTAGAGGCAGCCTTCTGGCGGGCCTGTCCCAACGAGCCAACCGATTTTGACTCCGTGACCAGCACTATCGCGCACACCGACAAGACCGACCCGGCCTCGAACGAGGAGGCATCGGCCAGCTGGAGGCTGTCGATCAAAGACGCCGACGAAGCAAAGTTGCGTCCGCTTGGTCGCTTGGTCAACGAATTAGCGCTCGCCACCATTCCTGGAATGTACGGCATAGGCGGAGGAGCATCGGGCAGAGCGTTTGGTATCTACCGTCCTGCGTTGGTACCCGCTGACCTTGTACCTCAGTACGTCACTGTGCTGGGCGGAGACACGAACGTTGTCGACTCGGTGGCGCCGCACACGCCAGCCACGATCACAACCTCATCCTACGACCTGGGCCCTCTACCGTCGGGTCCCACCAGACGGGTCCCGCTCGGATTGGTCGCGGGAGCTCGTTCCGGTGACAAGGGCGGCAACGCGAATGTAGGCCTGTTCTGTCGATCCGCCGAGGCATTTGTGTGGCTCGACGATTATCTCGATACCGAACGGCTGCGCTCGCTGTTGCCCGAGACAGCCGATCTCGTTATCGACCGACATCGACTACCGAACATCTGGTCTCTCAACTTTCTGATCCATGGACTACTTCAGGAGGGTGTGGCTGCTTCGACGCGCCAAGACGGACAGGCCAAGAGCCTCGGAGAGTGGCTTCGAGCGCGTCATGTCGACATACCTAGTTCGTTGCTCGATACCTCGACGGCCGAGAGCTGACAGATGGATTTCGACTTTCCTCCCGAGGACGACCCGAGGAGACTTGAGGTCAGGGCATGGATCGAGGCAAACCCAAAGCCGTCTGGACGCGATCTCGTCGCTGCGGGCTACGTGGTTCCACACTGGCCGGAGCCGTATGGCTTGAGTGCCGATCCGATGCATCAGATCCTCATAGACGACGAGCTAAGACGCGCCAACGTGCGCCGTCCAGGAAACCCGATCGGAATCGGCTGGGCGGGGCCCACGATCCTGTTGGCAGGCACAGAGGAGCAGAAGGAGCGATTGCTGCCTGGGCTGTTGTCTGCGGAGGACATTTACTGCCAGATGTTCTCCGAACCTGACGCCGGATCGGATCTTGCCAATCTTTCGACGAGAGCAGTACGCGACGGCGACGAGTACATAGTGAACGGATCGAAGATCTGGACGAGTGGTGGCCACTACTCGAAGTACGGAATCCTGATCGCCCGCACCGATCCCAATGTGCCCAAACACAAGGGAATCTCATATTTCATCTGCCCGACCGATCTACCGGGTCTGACGATGTCGCCGATCGTCGACATGACGACAGCGTATTCGTTCAACGAAACGTTCTTCGAGGATGTGCGCATACCCGCAGACATGCGCATTGGTGAGGAGGGCGACGGTTGGCGCCTCGCCAAGGTCACTCTGGCGAACGAGCGAGTCTCGTTGTCATCAGCGGGTTCGTTGTGGGGGGCTGGTCCTTCCGCGGAAAAGCTTCTCGAGCTGGTCCGCGACGCTGGCGGTATCGACGACGAGCTGCTGCGCCAAAAGGCTGCCGCGCTGCACACCGAGGCTGAGGTTTTGCGACTCAACCGACTTCGCACGCTCAGCGCCCGCCTCAATGGCCAGACGCCTGGCCCCGAGGCCTCTATCCAAAAAATCATGGCCGACGAGCACGGTCAGCACACAATGGAATTCGCGAAGGAGCTTTGCGGAACTGCTGGGCTGATCGCCGGGTCCGGCCCGCCCGGCGAACTACCGCTGAGCATGCGCAGCGGTGCCACCGAAGTCAACTTCGAGCGCGATGCCTTCGAGGACGTCGACCCAATTTGGCACTACGGCTTTCTCTTCTCTCCTGCTTTGACGCTGGGGGGAGGCACGTTTGCTGTGCAGCGCAACATCGTCGCCGAAATGGTGCTGGGCCTCAATCGCGAACCGAATCTCGAGAAGGGCATGACGTGGTCTGAGGCCCGCCGTGCGTTCAAGGCTTGACCCGACCACCGCAACGACTGGATCCAAATGCACGTCTCTGAAGTCATCGCAGACCTCCTAGCCGAGCAGGTGGCGCTCGACGACATCGTCGCCTCGCTCAAAGCCGAGCAATGGTCGACCAACACCGCCAGTCCCCGCTGGGATGTCACCGATCAGATCGCGCACCTGACCTACTTCGATCATCGTGCGGCGCAAGCGATCAGTGATCCAGAGGGCTTTCAGATCGAAGCGAGCCGACTCTTCTCGGTGGCTGGCTCAGGTGTCGAGGACGGCGATGAGCTTACGCTCCACGAGGTGCGAGATCTCCCGATCGGTAAACGTCTGGAGGCTTGGCGGACGGGCCGCGCAACGCTCGCAAGTGCGGCCCAAACCCTTACCGACGACGCCCGAGTCGAGTGGTACGGCCCGTCGATGGGCTCCAAATCATTCCTGACGGCCCGGTTGATGGAGGTGTGGGCACACGGACAGGACATCGTCGATGCTGCCGGTGCCACTCGGCCTGCCAGCGACCGGCTGCGCCACATCGCTCAACTCGGCTTCATCACCCGTGGCTGGACCTACCTCAACCGACGCGAGGAGGTGCCCGAGGGCGACGTCTACCTGGAGCTGCTAGCCCCATCAGGCGAGACTTGGATGTGGGGACCAGAGGGAGCGGCGGCCACTGTACGAGGTAACGCTGAGGACTTCTGTCTCGTGGTTACCCAGCGACGAAATATCTCCGACACCGATCTGCTGGTCACCGGTGACAGCGCAGTCGACTGGCTCGACAAGGCACAGGCGTTCGCAGGACCACCGTCCAACGGTCCCGATCCAGGCCGGTTCTGACTCAGGCTCTGGACGTTTCGCTAGAGGTAGCCAAATGCGGTTGGCAGTGCAGGCAAGTCCAGAGGTCAGTCAGAGGTCTGAGCCCGTTCCCAATCGCCGATAACGCCCTCGCACTCGATCACCAACGGCGCAACATTGGGGTAGCCCGCGTAGGGCGCCAACATGACCAACGTCTCACGTAGTTCGTCCGGCGTCAGCTCGCCCCGAACCAACGCGGCCTTGGCCTGGATCTTCCAAGTATCGGTCGCTCCGTTGGCCGCTATTACACCCATTATCAACAGCCTTCGCTCCTTGATCGAAAGGACATCGCGGTCCCAGACCTGTGCGAACAAGCTTGTCATCATCACATCGTTGAAGGCCATCGTGCCTTCGGGCATAGCCACGACATCACCGGCGTATACCTCGGTGAGCATCTCCATACCGCGTTCGTAACTTCCGGGCGCACCGTCACTCATCTGTTCTCCTCATCTTGGACTTTCCGAATCGGCCATGGTCCTCATCGAGCGGTTGCGAAGCTGATCGGCAACGACGTCCAACCCGTCACGTTGCTCGAGTGGAAACGCACCTTCGCCTCGTGATCAACCTCGTAGTGCGGCATGCGTGAGTGAATCTGTTCGAGCGCCACCTTGCCCTCCATACGTGCCAATGCTGCGCCGAGACAGAAATGTGCGCCGTAGCCGAAAGCCAAGTGGCGCTCGGGGCGGCGCAGGATGTTGAACTGTTCCGCGGTTTCACCAAACTCGCGATGATCATGATTTGCAGCACCGATCAGTAGAAGGACCGACTGCCCCTCCCCCATTTGCTGACCGTGTCGCTCGACGTCGCGCGTGAGCGCTCGGTGCATGTACTGAGTGGAATTGTGAAATCGGAGGACCTCCTCGACCGCACCCGGCACGAGCGTCGGATCATCACTCAGAGCGTCGCGTTGTTCTGGATGACGGGACAACAACTCGACGGAGTTGGCGACCATCTTCGTCGTGGTCTCGTGACCGGCGATGACGAACAGCAAACAAAAGCCGAGCAGTTCCTCCTCGTTGAGCGAACGTCCATCGACCTCAAGCTCGAGCAGGTCACTGATTAGGCCCTCGCCCGAGCCGGACTTTCGACGACCAAGATCCTCGATGAAATACTCGAGCATCCCGAACATGCCGTCGAGCGCGGCCTGAGGGATTTCCATGATCCCGTCTTCGCGAATGAGAAGCTTGTCGGAGTGGCTTCGCAGTGCAGCTCGGTCCTCGGCCGGGATCCCCAGGACCGCGCAGATCACATCCATCGGGAAGGGACCGGTCAAGTCCGCAACCAGATCACAGCTACCCTCGCTGACGAAGCGATCGATGTAGCCGTCGATGATCGTCCTTATCTCGTCTTCCATCGCAGCAACACGGCGACCCGTAAACACCCTGCTGACAAGCTTTCGATATGCGGTGTGTTCCGGAGGGTCCATCTCGATCATCTGACGAAAGCTTCTTTCGGCGCTCAGGCCACGCTGCTCGAGCGCGATCCCTTTCGTCGATGTCAGCGTCGCAAAGTCACGGAACCCTTCGAGCACATCGTCGAACCGCGATAGCACCCAGAACTCGAGTTCGTCGTTCCAGTAGGCGGGAGCCTCCTCACGCAGCCGTCGGTACGTCTCATAGGGGTCGTCATGGGTACTGAACGAATACGGGTTGTAGACCAGTGTCGTCATGACGGAGACCCTTCGAGTCGAGCGTCGGCCATCTCACGAAGCTTGTTCTTCGCAACCTTGTCGAGCGTGGCGCGGGGGAAGTCATCGACGAAGTACACGGCTCGCGGAACCTTGAAGTCGGCGAGCTGTGAAGCACAATGCTCAATGAGCGTGCGCGCGTAGGCAGCATCGTCGCCGGGCGCGTCAGCGGCCTTGACGACGAAGGCCACGGGAACCTGATCAAGCATCTCGTGATGCTGTCCGACCACGGCGATATCGGCGATGCCGTCAACCTGTCTACATACCTCTTCGACCTGTTTTGCCGACACGTTTTCCCCACCAACCTTGAGAAGGTCCTTGTCCCGTTCGGAATAGAAGAAGCGACCCTCCTCGTCTACCGAGACCATGTCGCCGGTCCGGAACCACCCGTCCTCGGTGAACGCCTTGGTGTTGGCGTCAGGATTGTCGAGATACTCCAGGAATAGCTGAATTCCACGCGTGCCCCGCAACCAAAGCTCGCCAACCTCGCCTGCACCGCAGAGAGCATCGGTTTCGGGATTAACGACCGCGACTTCGTAGCCGGGGGTTGGCCAGCCCATCGTGCGTTCGGGGAACGGATGGTGCATCGGGGCGTGGATCGCGTGGATGACCGTCTCGGTCATGCCGTACGCAGGCAATACGCGCAACTTCAACCAATTCTCCAGCATCGGCATCACGAGTCCGAAAACCCCAACTCGTAGACTGTGCTCCGGCACCTCCTGACCACCCAACGCCTTGAAGACAAAGGGAATGAGTGAGATATGGGTGACCTTGTGTCGAGCAACGACTTCCCAGAATCGACTCGATGAAAACTTCGGTTGAAGAACGACCGTCCCCCCGACGCCCAGGATGCTCCACATCGACCAGGTCTGTGCGTTGACGTGGAAGAAGGGAAGGTAGATCAGGTAGACGTCGCCGGGGCGGGCATCGATATTGCGCGGTCCGACTCGGGTCGTCCATAACGCGTTCGCATGGGTGTGCACGACGGCCTTGGGCAGCGAGGTTGTGCCCGAGGTGAACATGATGCCAATGGGCAAGGTCGGGTCGGCTTGGCGTGCGGGAACAGATCTGGGGTCGGCGTGGAGGCCGTCCCATGATGCGAACTGCTCCGGTACCGAATCGCTGGGCGCTTCTCCCCCATCGTCGTCGGTCACTACGTACCATTCGAGTTCTGGGGCCGCCTCCGCTACCAGCGAGGCGTACTGGGGTTGGGTGATTGCACCGACCACTTTGGTGTGGTCGACGAAGTAGGACAACTCCGCAACCACAGAACGGGTGTTGGTAGTCACACCAACGGCGCCCAGTCGCGCACACGCGTACCAGGCGAGCACCATCTCCGGGCAATTGTCGGCGTGGATGAGGACCCGGTCGCCTAGACCGACGCCGCGTTCCACGAGACCGGCCGCGATGCAAAGCGTCTCATCGCGAAATTCACGGTAGGTCCACGACAGCGTTTCGCCGCTACGCGGTTCCCAGATCAGCAATGGTGTGTCGGGTTGTGAATCGACCCACTGGTCGAGCAGACCCGGAAGATCCTGGCCCTGCATCTGAAAGCGTTCGATATCGCGCTGATCCATACTCTCACTCTCGTGCTTTGTTCGGAGATCGCCACAATAGTGCGGGGCCGCCGGACTGCCCTAGTGCGCAGGATCCTTGGGAGCAGGGCGCGACGCTGTCTCGAACTGTCATCAACCGGAGGCTACGGTCTGGCCATGACAGAGATCAACGGGTGGACATCCAAGGGTTTCGAGGGCGTACGCACCGCGTTTGAAGCCAACTTCGATGCGGGGGCTGAGGTCGGTGCTGCATTTAGCGCCTATCACCACGGCGACAAGGTGGTCGATCTCTGGGCTGGCGTCGCTGACGAGTCAACGGGCCGCCCCTGGACCGAGGACACGCTCATGCCGGTGTTCTCAACCACCAAGGGTTGGACAGCAATGGCAGCGAACCGACTGATCGCCGAGGGGCTCCTCGATCCAACTCAACCCGCAGCACACTATTGGCCGGGTTTTGAAGCAAACGGAAAATCCAAGGTCACGGTCGAGCACTTGTTGAGCCATCAGGCTGGGCTCGCTTGGTCTGACGTAGACCTGACCATTGCGGAAGTTCTCGAGTGGGACCCCGTCATAGCGGCGCTCGAAGCACAGCGCCCATCGTGGGAACCGGGCACCGCGCACGGCTACCACGCGCTGACCTACGGGTGGTTGGTCGGCGAAGTTATCGCCAGGGTGACCGGGCGCTCGATCGGCACCTATCTCCGCGCTGAGATCGCGGAACCACTAGAACTGGACCTGTGGATCGGTACGCCCGAATCGGTCGAAGATCGGATCGGGGCGCTGGTATCTTCACCTGGAGGACTCGGGGGTGATCTCGCTCTTGACGATTCCCTCGCCGAGATACTCGCTCCATTCCTCGGCCCCGAAGGTGTGCTCACGAAAGCGCTCGGAGCAAACCTGGGGGCATTTGATGACTTCGGTGTGTGGAATAGTCCGGAGGTCCATCGTGGCGAAATACCCGCCGCAAACGGCGTCTGCGACGCATCCTCACTGGCCAAGATCTACGCCGCTTGCATCGGCGAGGTCGACGGCTTTCGTGTGCTTGACGATGCACAGCTTCGAGATGCCACCACCCAGCGCACCACCGGACCAAACACGATCCTCATGAATATGGACATCCAATTCGGATTGGGTTTTATGCTTCGGTCGCCGGTCATGCCAATCGGCGGGCCCGGTTCGTTCGGTCACTTCGGTGCGGGTGGATCGATGGGGTGGGCGGATCCGACGACATCGATGACGTTCGGCTACATCATGAACAAGATGGCGCTCGGAGCCACCGGTGACGAACGTACAGCCCGCTTGACGGCTGCCTGCTTCGACGCGATCGCCTGAGATAGCGGGACGCTGTTGTCATCGCGACGCGTAGACACAATGCCGGCGAGCCTCGTCATAGTGGTGTTATCTCGAAACGACTGAGCTCGTTGATGACCGGTCTGCTACTCGGCGCGGTCGCGCTCGCGTTCGCGGATGCATCGGTTGTCGCCCTTGCGCTCCCTGAGCTGTACAGCGAATTCGAAACGACGATCGTCGCGGTGTCGTGGGTCCTCACGATCTATGCGCTTAGCGTTGCGGTAGCGGGCATCGCTGGTCTATTTCTGATCGGTCGCGTACAAATGGCCCACCTCAGCGCTGCAGGCGCAGCGCTGTTCGCCATTGCATCCGTCGCTGCCGGTGCGGCGCCCAACCTCACGGTTCTGCTGATCGCCCGGGCAATACAAGGTGTTGGTGGTGCCTGGTTGCTAATGGGATCGCTTTCGACGCTGCGGTCGATGCTCTCGAGTGCGTCCGCGGCCACACGTGCTTGGTCGCTGGCTGGAACGTTCGGCGCTGTACTCGGGCCTGCGCTCGGCGGCGTTGTTACCCAGGTCTTCGACTGGCGTGCGGTGTTCTTCGTGCAGGCTCCGATTGCACTGGGCGCCATTCTGGTGGCGAAGGTCCACACCGAACCCGAGCCGGCGAAGATTCGGCGTCCACGCGGAGCGGCCATGGCCGACCTATCACTCTTCGGCGTCTTCGGCGCACTGGTCGGGGCTCTGTTCCTGAGTGTAATTCTGCTCGTAGTGGTGTGGGGATACGAGCCGCTCGCTGGAGCGGTAATAGTCACCGCACTCCCCCTGGGCACGGTCTCTGCCAGGGTGGCGCGAGCAAGGGTCGATCAACGGACGCTGGCGGTCGCCGGTGGTTTCTTGCTGTGTAGCGGGCTCGCGACGCTGGCGTTCATTCCGGGCGTCGAACCTTTGTGGGCTTTCGCGGCACTTTTCATGTGCGGAACTGGCTACGGAGCAATGACCGGCGTTCTCGGACCGATTTCAGTTCCCGACGGATCAGGAGCCCGCGCCGCAACGTTGACGTCGGTCGCTCGCCACCTTGGACTCGTCGTCGGTCTCGGGCTGATCGCTTTGATACTTTCCGTCGACGTCGACACAGCTATGGACGACGCCCCGTTTCCGGCAACAGCATCGGTGTTGGATTCGACAATCGACACGATCACCAAGGTTCAGCTCGCGCTAGATGTAGTCGATGTAGTCGACGAGGCGTCGAGCGGTGAGGTTCCCGACCTCACCGATGTCTTCGAACGTCACGGCTCGCGCGACGACGAGGACGTCGCGCTACTACAGGTGCGTGTTGAGACGCAGGTCCGTGAAATGTTCACCAGGGCCTTTCGTGCCGCGTTCGCTGTTGCCGCCGCCATGGCTCTGTTCGCCACGGTCGTCGCCTACCTCATCCTCGCCCTGCGCAGCAATAAATGGGGACTTGGTCCAATAGCGATCATCGCGATCTTGATCGGCCTCGCACTGCCGAGCGCGTCCTACGCCAGCGGAGGAAACAATGTCGGGCGATCGACCCTTGAGGACCCGTGTACCGCTGGGGCGGATCCATTCCCCTCTGAGGGTTTAGACGCGATGCTCCAGCGTATGGTTCTTTCGGGTCTAAATGGTGCTGCCTGCGAGCTGGGCGTCGGCCGCGAGGAGTTGGTCTTGTCGCTCGAACCGAGCAGCGGAGTCGACACCGTCGATTGGAACGGCGATACCGTCGAGGAAGCGCTGCGCTCGGGGGTGCGTCGTGCGATAGACGATGCCGACGAGCGCGACACGTTGCCTGGATTTGCTGCCACGGCGCTGCACTGGGCTGCAGATCGGGCCCCGGTCTCTTGGTTCCTCGACCGCCTCGGAGTCGGCTGAGATGACCACGTCGTTATGGTCATGGGCCCGCTGGTGCATAGCCAAACTCGCGTTGACGTCTGCGACGCGAAGACAGCTGCCCTGGAGTGCGGTGGTCGCTCTCGTCATGTTGCTGCCAATAGTCGCCAGCTGCTCCTCTGAGGGCGAACCCGTCTCGTCAGAGACCGTCGTGTCTGCCGCATCGAGCACGATGACTCTCAGCTCTGCCCAGGCGCCCAATGAGACGCTCAAACCTGCGCAGGAGGCTCCTTCGTCGACGATCGGTCCCTCCGATGACGCCACCGAACCGCCCGCTTGGCTAGGGACACGGGAGCTCCCAGTGGGGCCTGATGGGCGCATCACCGCTCAATCCACACCCCCAGCGCTTATCGATCGCCAGTTTATTACTCGTGACGTGCTCCCCGCTGCGCTCGCCGATGAGTTCGTCTCGACCATCCAACCACTCGAGGGCAAGGTCCTCGAGGATTCAACATGGCACTCGCGATGTCCGGTTCCACCCGACGAACTTCGTGTCCTGACGATGTCTCATTGGGGCTTCGACGGTGAGGTACACACCGGACAGCTCATCGTGCATCGATCGGTCGCTAACGACGTCGTCAATGTCTTCGGCTCGTTGTACGACTCGCGATTTCCGATCGAGGAGATGCGTGGTGTGACCAACGCCGATCTCAACGCAGCTCCGACCGGCGACGGCAACAATACCGCGGCGTTCGTGTGCCGAACCGTCACCGGCGGTACATCATTTTCCGAACATGCCTACGGGCTGGCCATCGACGTCAATCCTTTCCACAACCCCTATATCAAGGGTGACCAGGTGCTTCCCGAACTCGCTACCAGCTACCTCGAGCGCGAACCCGTGCGCCCGGGAATGATCACCGAGGGCGACACGGTTACCACCGCATTCGATACCATCGGGTGGGGCTGGGGCGGTCGCTGGCAATCTCTAGCGGATTATCAACACTTCGCCCTCAACGATCGTTGACGCAGCGTTAGCCTGCTGACGTGAAGAGAGCAGAAAAGGCCACCCGGATCGGAGAGATCCTCGACGACCTCTACCCGACTCCGCCTATTCCACTCGACCACACCAGTCCTTACACACTTCTCGTAGCAGTCGCTTTATCGGCTCAGACCACCGACAAGAAGGTCAACGAGGTCACACCGGGTCTATTCGCCGTCGCGGACAGTCCAGAGAAGATGGCCGCTTTGTCCCCCGACGAGATTCACCACCACATCCGTCAGATCGGACTCGCACCGACCAAGGCGAGAAACCTGTCGGCGATGGCCCATCAGATCCTGGACGCAGGCGGCGATATCTATGCGGACTGGGACTTCCTCGAGTCGCTTGCTGGTGTTGGCCACAAGACGGCGAGTGTTGTCATGGCACACGCATTCGGAGTGCCGGCGTTCCCAGTCGATACGCACATTCAGCGGCTCGCGGCGCGCTGGGGGCTCTCCAACGGCACCACGGTCGAGCGCACCGAAAGGGACCTCAAGGCAGTCTTCCCGATCAACACTTGGAATCGTCGACACCTTCAGATCATCTTCTTCGGTCGCGAGTACTGCCCCGCTCGGTATCACGACTTGCTCGGATGCCCGATCTGCGCTTGGGCTGCCACCAAGAAGCGTATCTCTGAGGAGGCCGCTGGTTGATCCCCTTGGACGTCGCCACGCACCGCGGCAAATTCAAGAGTGATGGTCGGTACCCTTTGACCAAATGGCCAAGACTGGACGACCGCGCGCCGCTGTAGCCATCGCTGTGGTCGCTCTATCCACGGTCGTGGTGGTGGCAGTTTGGGTTGGCCTGACCGCAGACGGCAACGAAAACCCCGACGGGGAAACGGGGTCCAAAACATCGAGTTCAGCCTCCGCCTCGAACTCAACCAGCGTCTGGACGGAGCCTCAGGACACAACTTCGTCCTCGGGGACCGAACCAGCCAATTCGACATCTCTGCCGAACAATGATCCCGCGAGCTGTGAACAGGGTCAAGGCGAGGGCGAGCTGAACGACGGTGTCGGGATGTGTATCTACGGACCTCCGTTCGACGATCCGAACTTCTTTCCGGTGGCGACATTTTCCGCCAGCGCGGACGAGGCCGAGATTCTTGCCGCCGAAGGATTTAATCTCGTTTTGACCGGTGCGAATCCGCCCGATCGTTTGCCTTCCTGGGGTGGCCCAAAATCGCCGGACGATATTCAGGTTTGGGCCGACAACGGGGTCTACGTTGTCGCCGCATACGACATGGCCGAAGCACTACAACCGGCCGCGAACAACCCGTTTCTAGTCGGCTTCGCGTCGACCGATGAGCCGATACGTAACTTCGGCCTCGAACCCGAGGACGTGTTCGATCAATTCGATGCCGTCGCTGCCGTCGAGGGGTTCGAGGACGGCCTTGGTTTCGTGACCTTTGCCGGTCACACGGTCTTCTATGATCCACGTGACACAAACCCCGACACCGTTGAAAAGACACTCGAAGTCGCGGCTGATGAGCGAACCGATCTCATAGCCTTCGACATATATCCGCTGTCCTATTGCTCCGAGAACGGTTTCATGCGCATTTTCGAGGAGTGTGATATCGGTGTGCTCGGAGACTCGATCGACCACTTCCAGGCATATTCGAATCACTCGATCCCGGTGTTTTCATGGACCGACGCTCGTCACACTTTCGGCGACGATTTTCCCGGGGAGGACAAGGAACACCTCATCGACGCCATGGTCTGGTTGCCCATCAACCACGGATCGCAGGGTGTTGCATGGTTCACGATCTTGCCCGGCGGTCACGTCGCCGACTACTTGAGAAATCCCGTCGTCGCAGCCAAGGTCCGGGAGATCAACTCGCTGGTGACATCACTCGCCCCTGTTCTCAACAGTGCTGGCCAAGACACCGCCACCGCAACCAGTGACGAGGACGACATCACAATGGACTTGGGCGGACGCGTATACGACGGCAAGTCATACATATTCGCCGTTGCCGACGCCTCCTCGCTCGGCGACGGTCCGACTTCGACCGCCACCTTCGATGTCGACGACATTGAGGAGGGAACGATTACCGAGCTTCGCAGCGGCGCGACAATCGAATTCTCGAATGGAACCTTCCAGGACGATTTCGATCCCTATCAGGTCAAGATCTACGAGATCACTCCGTCCTGAGCGATGCCCGTCGGGTATGTAGCCCCGTAGGCACCGTTCAATCACCTGCGGAATCGCGTAGCGAGGCTTCGAGTTCGGTGAGCCGAGCATCGACCAAATCACCCAGGCTGACGATGCCGACCAGGCCCCCATCAGCAGCAATAACAGGCATGTGACGGAAGTGGCCGCTCGTCATCGTCGCCATCACCGTCTCGATGTCGTCTCCGACACTGCAGGTCAAGACGTTTTGAGTCATCAACTCCTCGACCCGCAGGCGCAGTGTGCCCTCTTGCTCGGTCGCCAGATGCCGTACAACGTCACGTTCGGAGATGATTCCCACGATCGCTCGACCGTCCGCCGTCACCACCACCGCGCCGATGGAGTATTCCTTGAGCAGGTCCACCACATCAGCAATAGTGTCTCGGGGCGCGGAGGTGATCACCTTGCGAAAATCAGGTCCAGTGACCTCTTCGATAAGCATTTGTACTCCCTGAGTCTCGAATTATCTGAAATCGCCATCGCCAACGCGACGGCCGATTGCCATACCATCGCAGCGCCGTGGGCGGCAGAATAGCAAATCGCAAGACCTGGCGTATCGAGTGGATAGGTTCGACGCGTGGACATCAACAAGAAACCCGAGATAGCAGTTCCAGAAGGCCAGCCACCGACGACGCTCGTAGTCGAGGACCTCGTGGTCGGCGACGGAGCCGAAAGCGGACCTGGCATGCAGGTAACGGTGGACTACGTCGGCGCCGTATGGTCTAGCGGCGCGGAGTTCGATGCGTCCTGGAATCGCAATGACACGTTCGCCTTCAGTCTTGGAGCGGGACAGGTCATTGCCGGGTGGGATGAGGGCGTTGCAGGTATGTGCGTCGGCGGCCGGCGGCAGATCACTATCCCGCCTTCACTGGGCTACGGCGCGTCAGGTGCGGGCGATGTCATCGGCCCCATTTCCGTTTTCGCGGCGGACTTAGACGGCGACGGGGACACCGACGTCC
>JADFOM010000334.1 GCA_022562835.1 Acidobacteriota bacterium
ATCGATGCTTCTGGCGGCGGCTCGTATTCCGCGGGATCTCCGAGGCGGAACATCTTGTCGAAGCTGGTGGTGATCTCTCCGACGAGACCGTCGGTGACGGTGGGTTGCTCCGACAACAGCTGGGAGCGCATTGCCGGATCGCGAAGCCGACGCAACTTCTCCTCGAGTGGCAGCGGCCAAAGCTCACCAAACGAAGGGTAGAAACTGAACGGGTTGAGGGTTGTGGTGAGACCAAGCAGCACACCTGTAGGACGCGGCGGCACCTGACCTCGCATGTCCAGTCCCTCGGCCTGCGCAGCACTAATCCCCTCCAAGAGCTGACGCCACCAGTCCGGTCGGGCGTCTTGTTGCTCGACCGTTATCGACGTCGTGCGCCCAGATGCCTCGGCCATCGCCTTGAACAGAGCGAACTCTTCCTCGAAATCGTAGAAATCCGAGATGCCCTGCACCACGCCCGCTCCGGCGTCGCGAAGAGCCGACGCCAGACCAACCAACTCATCTCGGTGCGCCGTGATGGACGGCGTCAATACTCCGGTTGAATCACGGTGTTTCTCGGTGCGCGATGTCGAGAAGCCGAGCGCCCCGGCCTCGATTGCTTCTCTCACGATCACTCGCATTGCTTCGATCTCTTCGGGCGTCGCCACCGCATGTGCGGGGCCGCGATCACCCATCACATAGGCACGCACCGCACCGTGGGGGACCTGTGTCCCGACGTCAAGTGCCAGCGGCCGAGCTTCGAGAGCGTCGAGGTACTCGGGGAAAGTCTCCCAATCCCAAATAATGCCCTCGTGCAAAGCGGTGCCAGGGATGTCCTCGACGCCCTCCATCAGCGAGATCAGCCAGTCGCGCTGTTCTGGGCGACAAGGAGCGAACCCAACACCGCAGTTGCCCGTGATAACAGTGGTTACACCATGAAACGTGGACGGTGACAGGTATGGATCCCATGTGACCTGACCGTCATAGTGGGTGTGAGCGTCTACAAACCCGGGTGTCACGATAAGCCCAGTGGCGTCGAGCGATTCGGTGGCGGCGCCAACGAGGGCTTCGTCGAGTTGCCCAACGGCGACGATCAAACCGTCGCTTACTGCAACATCGGCGTGCCGGCCCGGTGCGCCGGTTCCGTCGAACACTTCGCCATTTCGGATCACGAGGTCATACATCGCACACCTTTCTGATCGCGGGCAACACCTTGACCCAGATCGATCGCCAACACAGCTCGGACGTACACGGGGATCGACATATTCGATCAGCCAGACGGCGTGAACGTTGCGGGCATGTGCTTGACGCCATGTATGAAACTCGACGCCAAAAGGTCGGGAGGGCCGGCGGCTTCAATATCGCCGAGCCGTTCGAACAACGCGTTGAACATCACGCCGATCTCCCGACGCGCTAGGTGGGCCCCAAGACAAAAGTGTGGGCCAGGACCCCCAAATCCCACATGCGGGTTTGGGTCGCGGAGCACATCGAAACGTAACGGGTCGTCGAAGACACTTTCATCACGATTCGCAGCCAGGTAGAACTGCAACAGTTTGTCACCTTCGGCGATCGGCACGCCACCAACCTCGGTGTCGACTAGGGCCGTACGCCGCATATAGGTCACCGGGCTCGCCAGGCGCACAATCTCCTCGACGGCGGTGGCGGTGACACCAGCCGGGTCATCCATCCAGATCTGTCGCTGATCGGGATTGTTTGTCAGATAGTGCAGGCCCCAACCAATTGCGTTACGGGTGGTTTCGTTGCCCGCGACGACGAGCAGAATGAAGAAACTGGCGATCTCGGCATGTGTGAGCTGCTCTCCGTCGACCTCGGCGTTGACGAGAATTGTGGTCAAATCGTCGCTGTCCTTCCCCTTCTTCGACTCGGCGAGATCCGTCATCAGCTCGCTGAGGGCTGCACCAGCCATGAATATCTGGGTCAAGGGATCTTCGTCGTCGGACCGGTACTCGGGGTCGCTCACGCCGAGCACATGATTGGACTGGTCGAATACGAAGTCGAGTTGGCTGTCCGGAATGCCCATAAGGTCACAGACGATCTTCAGCGGCAGCCTCGCGGCGACATCGACCACGAAATCGCACTCGCCGCGATCGGCGATCTCATCGATGATCAGTTGAGCCTGAGCCGAAACACCGTCGGTGAGTTTGTCGAGCATCCTTGGCGTGAAGCCCGCCGACACCACCTTGCGGAGACGGGCATGTCGGGGGTCATCCATCGAGATCATCGACCCAAAGAACTCGTTGAACTCAGCGGGTGTATCCAGCATCGTCATGCCGCTCGCCGAGGAAAACACACTGGGATTCTTAGAAACATCGATGATGTCGCTATGTCGTGTCAGCACCCATGCACCCGCGCCGAGCAGCGCCGCCATCATCTCAGGGTCAACATCGGCTGCGTCGCCGTCTGTAACCGGCGGGAGAAAGCTCGGTGGCCGTGCCCGCAGTTCTGCGAGATCGGCGTCGATCTCGGCCTCGGATCTAACCCAGAATTGATTACTGATCGGATTCGGCAAGGTGACATCGGGGGTGTTCGTCGGCATTGTTCTCGTCTCTTCGTGGACCGTTCGTCACCCGCAAGGTACCTGATATCGGGCCAGCGGGCAGCGAGGACCGCGCATGAGCGCCTGTTCGTACCGAGGCTCGGTGCACGTCAAAGAGCGAAGTGTCGCCATCAGGTTGCGACAACTAACCTGCGTCGTCGATGACACGAGCTCTGCTGGCCCCACCACTACCGTCAATCGTGGACACGTCCACCGCAGAATTTACGCAGAACCGCGTCGACATGCTCGAGCAACTCGAGGTGATCGATGCACTCCTCGACGAAGCCGAAGCCGGCGGTGGCCCCGAACGGACCGAACGACTTCGCTCCCGCGGCAAACTCCCGATCCGTGAACGCATCGCGAACGTGCTTGACCCGGACAGCCCATTTCTCGAGATCAGTGCGTTGGCCGGTTACGAATCGGATTACGCGATGGGCGGCGGCATGGTCACGGGAATCGGGGTAATCGCCGGCACGGAATGTGTGATCATGGGCAACGATCCAACCGTGCTGG